>DATADG010000349.1:0-2618 GCA_036258655.1 Gemmatimonadales bacterium
CGATTGCCTTCACCTTGGTGAGCCGCCCGTCTGATTCTGTGCCCGAGGCTGAGCTGTACAAGTACTCCACGACCCTGCACTCGATAACGCACGGCCGTGGCACCCACCGCCAGAAGTTCCATGCCTACGCCGAAGCGCCGCCCGAGGTGTCCGCCAGGGTGGCGGCGGAGAATCAGAAGGAGAGGGAACTACAAACTGCGTGAGCGAAGCAGCGTGAGCGGGACTAGGACAAAGACAAGCTAGTCCCGCTTACGTTTATAGCCATGTCTCCCGCCTTCCTCGCCGACGTCGTCGTTGTCGCCCACTTCATCTTTGTTCTGTTCGTGGTATTCGGCGGTTTGCTGGTCCTGCGCTGGCCCAAGCTGGCGTACGTGCACCTGCCGGTTGCAGCGTACGGCGCCCTCATAGAACTGGTGGGTTGGATTTGTCCCTTGACCCCTCTGGAGAAGCGGCTCCGAGAGCAGGCGGGGCTGGAGGGCTACGAAGGTGGATTCGTGGAGCACTACATTCTTCCGGTGCTGTATCCGAGCGGATTGAATCGCGCGGTCCAGCTGGTCCTCGGTGCCCTGGTGATCGGGATCAATGTCGTGATATACGGACTGATTATCAGGAGACGACGAAGCCTGCGCGAGGCTCCTTAGCGACTCGCGACTTAACGTACGCAAACCGCTGCACCTCATCCATCCGGCAATTCGCAGTAAAATCCGAGACCTGCGGTGCGTGATCGGCTCTGGCGACAACTTGCATATCGTCGGAAATAAAGACGGCAGGGCGTCCCGCCTGGCGGCCAACATCTAGTCACACCCACACCTCGTCCTCGTACCATTCCTGCACGTCAAAATCTCTGACACCCGGTCCTGCAGAGGGCATGCTCTTTGCCTGCTAACTGCGTGCCTGACAAAGTGTTCCGCGTACCGGACGACTGAGCGTTTGTCAACCTGCTAAGGCGGGAGGACGGCGGATCAGCGTTCGGCGGCCGTTTTCGGTCGCGGTATCGTCGCACGCGCTCACCCTCTGCCCGGAGTGGCTCCATGCGTCTCGCTCGCAGAATCTCACTGCTCGGTCTCGCCCTGCTGCTCTTTACGGGGGTGAGCTGTACCTCCAGCGACGGCAATCCCGCGGAAAGTTTAGGACCGTCAGTCGAGCAACAGCAGTCACCCAGCTTCGGCCTCATCGGTGATCTGACGGATGGATTGGGCGATCTGACCGACGGCGTCAGCGATCTCAGCAACGATCTGACGAGTACTGCCGCGGGCACCCTGGGCAGCGTGACTGACCTGCTCACCTGCTCGACCCAGCCCTACGCGATCACCAGCCAGACTATCGGTCCCGAGGGGGGTTACATACGAGTTGGGACCCATACTCTCGTCATTCCGGGAAATGCTGTTTCCTCACCGGTAAGGATCACGGCGGAGCAGATCCCGGGAAAGACCAATTCGGTGCGCTTCAGCCCCGAGGGGCTCCAGTTCGAGAAGCCGGCCGTGCTCACCATGAGCTACGAGAACTGCGCGCTGGTGCTGCTGCAGAAGAAGATCGTCTACACGACTGAGCAGCTGAAGATCCTCGAGGTGCTGAAGTCCTTCGATCTCTTCAGGTCGAAGAGGGTCAGCGCTCCGATCGATCACTTCTCTCGCTACGCGATCGCTTACTGAGTTGTGAGCAGCAACCAGAGTTTCCATCCTGCCGCCCGGTGGGGCCCGGACCAGGGGCCCTGCCGGGCGGCGGATTATTTGCGCGCGGGCCGGGAACGGGAGCGCGCCGGCTGCATTGCGGAAGCAGTGGAGTTCTACGAAGCGTCCATTCGGGCGGCTGAACGGGATGCGGAGCCGGGAATCCTGGCGGAATCGCTGCGCCGGCTCGGGGTGGTGCACCATCATCGGAACGAACGAGACCTGGCGCGCCAGCTCTGCGAGCGGAGCTATGAGACGGCGACCGGGATGGGCGACGCGGTGCTCGCGGCCGAAGCGCTCAATGCAATGGCCGGCTTCGACGTGGAAGCCGGCGCGATAGGGTCGGCGCGGGAGAAGTTCTACCGTGCCCTGGAGCTCGGCAGAGCCAGCGCTGAGCTAAGAGGACGAACCGAGCAGAATCTGGGAGTACTGGCCAACATCCAAGGTGCCCTGGCTGAGGCTCTAGCGCATTACCAGCAATCCCTGCTCGCATTCGAGAGTGTCGGTGACGAGCGGGGCTGCGCCATTGCTTATCATAATCTCGGAATGGTGAGTGCCGACCGCGAGCTGTGGGACGATGCTGACCGCTACTTCGCCCGGAGCTTCGAGATCGCCGAGAAAGTTGGCGACATCCATCTCCAGGGGTTGGGGCTGTTGAACCACGCGGAAGTCCACCTTGCCCGGCAGCGGTACGATCTGGCCAAACAGAACGCCGAGGCGGCGCTCGGCATCTTCGATCAGATCGGATCCAAGCTCGACAAGGCCGACGCGTACAAGGTCATTGGGCGAGCCTACCGGGAGACCGGCCGGCATGCTTTGGCCGAATCGCGGCTTCGCGCGGCAATAGAGCTTGCCATTGGCACCGGATCCATCCTGAGTGAGGCCGAGGCGTCAAGGGAGCTGGCGCTGCTGTACCAGAACATGGGCCGCAACCAGGAGGCGCTGCGG
>DATADG010000350.1:0-5438 GCA_036258655.1 Gemmatimonadales bacterium
CCTCCCGCTGTCGCGCGCTCCTGTGTCGGCCCGCGACTGCTCCCCGTCTCCCAAGCAGGTAGTCGTTCCTGGTGCGTGTTCCAGGAGAGAACGCATCCTTTCATTCCCCCCAGACGCGTTCCATACCACCGGATGTGCTGCTCACGCCGGAGCCGTTCGTGGAACCATCCGGGCCGCTTAACGTAGATCTAGTCTGTGGTCGCACCAGACTCGCTGGGGTATCATGGCTGCTTTCCCGACCAGTGGTGTCGCTGACATCGCGCCTGCGACGGCGATTCCGCTCCTGCCGGGCCGGGAGCGCATCGGATGGATTCTGGCTCTGGGCGGGTGGACGCTCGTGGGGTTGGGCTACTTCGCTTCCTTGGCTTTCCAGACGAGAACACCGCAGGATACACCATCCACTGAATGGCCACGGCTGCTGGTGTATGCCGTAGGGACCGGCTGGATCTGGGCTGCACTCACGCCTCCTGTACTCTGGCTCACCCGGCCGGCCGATTTTGCAGCGGGACAGCGCAGCCGAAGCATCGCATTGTATGCGCTCACCGGGGCGCTGTTCTTCCTCGGCTCGGGCGCTTGCGTGTGGCTCCTTGGGATGGCGACAGGCTTGGCCACAAGCAACCAGTTCTGGTCCGTCCTGCTTGTCGAAGAGGCAGAGACTCGTCTCCTGGCCTTTCTCGCCATTGTGACTTTGGGCTGGTCGGCCCGCTATTTCGCGCTCTACCGAAGCCGGCACCTCCATGCATCTGATCTGGAGACTCGCCTGGCCAAGACCCACCTCCAGGTATTGAAGATGCAGCTCCAGCCCCACTTTCTCTTCAATACCCTGAACACCATCGCCGAGCTGGTGCATACCGATCCAGTAGCAGCGGACCAGATGATCACCCGGCTCGGACGGTTGCTCCGGCTCTCACTCGATCACGCGAGTCACCAAGTGGTACCCCTCCGGCAGGAGGCCGATTTCCTGCGAGTGTATCTGGCCATTGAGCAGGTGCGATTTCAAGACCGCCTCCAAATTGTGTGGGATCTGGCACCTGAGACGCTGGATGCTGCCATTCCCACGCTGCTGTGGCAGCCCGTGCTGGAGAATGCCATCCGTCATGGAGTGACTCCGCTGGGAGGACGGGGGCAGGTCGTCATCTCGTCCCGGAGGGAAGCGGAGGATCTGGTTCTCGAGATCAGGGACAATGGTCAGGGACTTCCACCTGGCGGCCTACCCCGCGAAGGCGTGGGACTCAGGAACGTTCGCCAGCGCATGGATCAGCTCTACGGTCCTCGCGCACGATTCACCCTCGCCCCGGCACTTGGCGGCGGAACCGTTGCCACACTGCGCATACCTTTTCTCCACTGCGACGTGCCCCATACGCCGGTGCCGCTGCCGCGGGGTGATGTCGAGGAGCTGGTACAATGACCCTTCGTGTCGTGGTAGCCGACGACGAGCCCATGGGACGCCAACGCTTGGTGCGTCTGCTCCAGGCGGAGCCTGATACAGACGTCGTCGCGGTCTGCGCCGACGGCGAGGAGGCCGTTGCAGCCATCCGGGAGCACGCGCCCGACGTTGTGTTGCTCGATATTCAAATGCCGCACCTCGACGGATTTGAAGTCGTCGCCGCGCTGGGAGAGGCTCACCAGCCGGCGGTCATTTTCGTTACCGCGCACGACCACTACGCGCTCCGAGCCTTCGAAGTACATGCGTTCGACTACTTGCTCAAGCCGGTCGACCAAGTCCGGCTCCAGGACACAATACGCCGAGCCATGACTCCGCCGGGACGGCCCCCGCAGGGCAGCACCACCCGGCGCATTCTGACACTGTTGGAGAATTTGAATGCCCGGGAACGGCACCGGGGTCGTGACCGTATTGTCGTACGCACACCAGAGCGCGCCTTCTTCCTCCGGTGCGACACCATCGACTGGATCGAGGCGGCGGGAAAGTTCGTTCATCTCCACGTCGGCCGGTCAGTGCATGCGTTGAGGGAAAGCATGGCCGAGCTGGAGCAGGAGCTCGATCCGGCGCGTTTCCTCCGGATCAGCCGGTCGGTCATTGTGAACATCGATCGGATTCAGGAAGTCCAGCCGTGGTTCCAGGGCGATTACGTCTTGATCCTAACCGACGGCACTCGGCTCACATCCACCCGCGGCTATCGCGACAACATGCGGAGGCTGCTGGGAAGATCGGCGTGATGGAGAGGAAAAGACACCCTTCCTTATTGATGCTTATCCTTTTCACCGGCGGTTGCTTCTTCGGCAAGTCTCCCGAGCAACCAAGGGGCGAAGGATCTGTCGATGTTCCGCTGCACGTCGTCAATAACCATTGGCTGGACGTCGCGGTCTATGTGATACACGACGGTCAGCGGACTCGGCTCGGCATCGCCAGCGGCACCTCCGAGACCCAGATGGTAGTCCCTCACCGCCTGATGGGAATGGGGGGCCACATTCAACTCTATGGCGACCCCATTGGCAGCACGGAGAGGGCGGTCACGGAAGTGCTCACCGTCCAGCCCGGACAATTCATTGAATGGCTGCTGGAGTGGGGGCTGGAGCGCTCGAGTGTCGGCGTGTACTGAACCCTATTGCGGCCCCGCGCCACCTCCTCCTCCGGTGCCCCCGCCTCCACTGCCGGCGACGTCAAACGCCTTTACCACTGCAAACAAGCCGCCTGCCAGCGCACCTCCGAATAAAAGCGTCTTAGCGAGAGCAAACTTCCGTTCCTGCACCCGTTCGACGGTAATCAGGGGAAATCGTACCTGCTCGCCTTTCCAGTAGGTCTCCTGCTCGTTCCTTCCAACGACAGAGGAGAGCGCCAGGACCATCGCCTCGGCGTCGGTCCGGAGAACCTCTCCCCTTACCGTCAGAGCGCCGGGCCCGATCTGGCTGGCCATTGCCAGCGAGCCCCCACCGGTGAGATCGGCCTGGATCCGGATGCCAGAGCGGGGAGTGGGGGTTTCCAGCGGAAGGTAGTTGTAGCAAGCCGCCAGGGGGATCAGAAGCAGCAGGGTTGCTGAACGCATCGGACTCTTCCGAGATCTCGCTGTTTGGTACTAAGGACGGAGAGAGCGAACTAGCAAGTTCGCTCCCTCCGGCCCTGCTCAAGCTACTCCGTTTACTGCCAGCTGACTCCTAAGGGACAGGGGGACAGGGTGCCGGATCGTTGTCGTTCCTGAACCCGTTGGTGCCCAACTGCTGAGAGACACTGGGTGCATTCGGATTGACATTGGTTTCATTCTGAGCGTAGAAAATCCGGCCCGGCACCACCCCGCTGAAGATCGCATGGGGGACCGGCGTGATCGGCGGGTAGCAGGTGCGCTTGTAATCGTTGAACACCTCGATGTTCTGGAACAATGCGATGTACTTCTCTTCCATAACTGTGGCAAGCGAGGTGACCGGGACGCTGGGGAGTCCGATATTGGCCCTTACCGCATCCACAAACGGCTGCGCAGCCGCCGCGCCGTTCAGGACGAAGTTGGCTTCCGCCTGAATCAGCTGGTTCTCCTCCCAGGTGACGAGAGGCTGGCGGAAGGCCGGATCGGAGCGGGTCCCCTGCAGCCGCGAGATGGCCGGCGGTGTCGCCGGGTCACTCTGGGCGGCACCGATATATTCCGGTTCCGGCGTCTCAGGATCGGCATCCGCGAAATACTCCGGCAGCCTGGGATCGTTGCGAGCGACCATCAAATCCACCAGGAACTTCCCGGCGACGATATCGGCGCCGAAACCCGAAAGGGCGTCGAACTGCCACCAGAAGTTCTGCTCTCCACCGGTCTGGGAGTGGAACGTCGTAAAGTTGTTGAGGGGTGAACTGATGCCCAACGCGGCGGCGGCCAGCGCAGCCTGATATGCCGGCACGCCCCGGACCTCCGCGGTGTGCATGTAGAACCGGGCCTTCAGGGTGTGAGCCGCACCGAGCCAGAGTGCCGCATCCCCTCCATAGACCAGGTCGTTCGCCCCGGCACCGGTCTGGACGATGCCGCTCGAAAGGTCTGCGATGGCCCCGTCGAGCAGCACCTGCAGGGCATCGTAAATCGCCATCTGATCGTCGAACACCGGCGTGGGGTTATCCGGACCAGCCTGGCTGTAGGGAATATCTCCCCAGAGACTGGTCGCCGTTCCTATGGTGAGCGCTTCCCAGACCTTGGCGATGCCGCGGTACACAATCTCGTTGTCCTGGGTGGCGCTGACCTGAACTTCCCGCATCTCCTTCAGGCCACCCCCGCCGTAGATCTGGGCCCAGTCAGCGTTGTAGTCCGTGTCAATGATGTCGTAGGTGGCACGGGTGAACGAAAAGCGCTGAGTTGCATAGCACTGCTGCGTCCACTGGCAGGCGATGTGCGCCAGGCCGGCCTGCTGCAGACCAAACTGGCCTGCCTGGAATCCGACGAATAACGCGTCTCGAGTCGCCGCAGTGGGCAGGTTTGGGTTTCCGGTTACCTCGTCATTCGAGAGAAAATCGTTGCACCCCGCCGAACCGAGAACGAGCAGGGCGCCGAGAGTAGTACTCCATATTGTACGCATCGGGCGTTCTCCTGACATCGCTAACGGTTCAAGGTGACTGACAACAGGAACGACCGGGTCTGCGGCATGATGAAGTAGTCCATCCCACGGGTGGCCTGGATGGCGCCACCCAGGTTGATCTCGGGATCGTACCCGGTGTAGTCAGTCCAGGTGACGAGATTCCGTCCGGCGACACGGAGATCGATGCTGCTGAAGCCGAGAATCCGCTGTACCCAGTCGTAGTCCATCGTGTAGCCTACGCTTACCTCGCGGAGCTTGACGAACCCGCCGTCCTCGATGCAGCTCTCGGAAATTCCGGTGAAGGGACAGGCGACCACGTTCCGGAAGTAGCTCTCGTTCAGCGTAATAGGCAGGCCCGAGCCGGGACCCACCGTTGGTCCCGCCGGTATGCCGGGGGCATTGTCCCGGCCGAGAACGACCTGCGTGCCCCGGATCTCGGTATCCTTGTGAGTACCGTAACTCCACAGCGCTCCCCGAGTCCCGTTGTAGATGTCCCCGCCGTGCCGGACATCTACCAGTCCCGACAAGGAGAACCGGCGGAAGCGGAATCCCGTACGAAGGCTTCCGGTCCAGTCGGGGTTAGGGTTGGCGATGATGCGGGCCTGGTCGTCACCCACCGGCAGTCCATTCTCATCCAGGTATAGCGCGCCGTGCGGTTGGCCGGCGCAGACCGTACCCAGGTCCACGCCCTGAATGACTGCGTCCATTCCAGTGGCGCTGAGTCCGCAGCGAACGAAGCCGAAGTCCCGCAGCACTCCGACCTCCTGACCCAACTGCGCGACCCCTTGTGGCGTAATGGAATTGGGATCGAACACCACGAACTCGGAGCCGCCCAGGTCGAGCACCCGGCTCTTGTTCTTGCCCCATTGCAGACCGATGTCCCAGGAGAAGTCCGGCGTCGTAATCGGACGAATGTTGAGCGAGACCTCGGCTCC
>DATADG010000351.1:0-17192 GCA_036258655.1 Gemmatimonadales bacterium
TCCCCCGCCCAGGGACCACCATCGGGTCCGATGATGCCTGCGATCTGGAGACCGGAGTTGAACACGTATGCGTTAGCCGTGCCCCGGGGCCAGAAGCCGCCTTGGACCGTGGAGGAGCCGGTCGAGTCGGTGCAGATGTTACCGAAGGAGGTGAGCCCGCAGAAGACCCGATTTATCTGGAGGGCTCCGCCTGCACCGGCCAGGAGCCGGAAGCCTCTCTTCTTGCCCGGCTCAGGCCTGGCCTCCGCTTCCAACGGCGCGAACGCCGTCACAGCCAGAGCGGCGAGACACGTCAGCAGCGCCCCTCTCTTACCAGACATTGAGTGCATTGCATCCTCTCTCTTGGGGGACCCACGGCAGGCTGCCGGGCCCGCCGCAACCTTCGCGGCGGCACCCGAATCAGCCGGCCTATTTGAGTTAGAAGTTCAGTTCCAGGCCCAGCCGCACGCGGCGCCCTGGAGCAGTAAAGTTGTTCAGCCCGCGCCCGCCATTCGTGGCGCCTAAGTCCTGATTGACGCCCTGGTTGACGGAGCCCACGTAGTAAAATTCCCGCGAGGCTGTCCGCTGCTCTTCAAGGGTGAACACGCCGTCACCATCGCCCCAGCGTTGCTCCGCTTGGATCAGGTAGAGGCAGTTTGCCGGTGATGAGCTCTCGCTTTCATCAACCCAGCCGGCGCAGCCAGCCCGGCCCCCGCCGCCGAAGGTGAGGTCGATGGCGCCATCGCCCCCCACGGCCCCGTTAGCATCGGCCTCGACGAAGAAGTTGATGCTGTCGGCCGACCAGTTCTGTTGCTCCTCCACCTCGTTGGTCACGTCGCGAGTGTCAACGAAGACGGAGAGAATGTTCCGCAGGTTGAGGACATTGCGGACATCGAGGTAGGCTGTGAGATCCACACCTCCCAGGCCAAATCCCTTCGTGAACCGCAGATCGAACTGCTTGAATGCCGGCAGGCGCGCGGTGTTGAGCCCGCCGGAGCTGGTGAATCCACCCCGCTCGCAGACCTGGCCTGCGAGCACCTCCTCGTTGCCGCCCGCCTCACCGCTGAGGTCGCACAGGGTATAGGCGGTGCCGCTGGTGTACCGGAAGGTGGCGAACGCCCCGAAATTGCCAAGAATGGAACCGAGGAGAGTGCCCTCCCGCCAGTCACCGGGGAAGTTGACCGACACGGCACCGGACAGGCTATGGGGCCGGCTCGAGGTTGTGGGTGCGATCGCCTGCGGCGGCGGTTGATTGCCGCCCGCGATCTGGCTCACGATGCGCGAACCGAAGTTGATGTACGTAAATGGGTCGGTCCCGGTGTTGCGGGCGTCCTGGAAGCTGTAGGCAATGGTGCCGTTGAACAGATTGCCAAAACGCCTGTCCAGCCGGACGTCGATGCCCCGGGTGTTCCCAAAATCGGCGTTGGTGATCTGCCGAATATCGACGTTCGTCCGGGTGGTTGGATCGTAAGTGCTCACCAGACGGCCGGCCGGATTGGCCAGGTTGTCTTTGTTGTACGCGGCCAGATCCAGAACCATGTCATCGCTGAACGCGTGGCGGATTCCGAACTCGAAGGTGATCGTTCGGCCGAAGTCAAGATCAGTGCCGAACACCTGGTTGGTGTTGGTGATCCCCAGGTCGGTGTTGATGCCCCCGAGAATCAAGGCGAAGTCGGGTGTCTGCACCTGGTGGGCGTAAGACAGCCGGAAGTTGGTCCGATCGGTCACCGGGAACGAGACCTGGACGTGGGGGCTCAGATAGTCGTGAGCTTCATCCTCAAAATAGAGCTCGTCAATGCTCGCCACGTCGCCCCGGGTGAAGTTCGGGTTGGCCGAGACGTAGGGGGTGGGTATCCGGGAGCCTTCCGCCACCGATCCGCAGAACCCGTCATCCGCGCCGTCATCGAGGTCGCGAGCCGCGGTGCAGGTGAAGTAGGGCCGGCCGGCGCGGGAGTCATACCGGTCGTAGCGCAGTCCGCCGACCAGTACCACATCGCCCAGATCGAGACGGTCTTCCGCGTAGGCGCTGAACTGCACCGGTTTTTCGTGGAACGCATCGGAGAAGAACGGATCATTCAGGACGTGCCCGTAGGCAGCGATGTCGTACCGGGTGAACTCACCCCCCAACTTGATCCGGTTATACCGATCGGCCTGCCAGTCGAGGTTGGCCTTCCCAATCCAGCGGTTCTCCCGGCTCATGCTGAGGTAGCCGACGTTGCCACCCGATTCCGAGAAGTAGCCGGAAAGGCCATACGCGTTGTTGCGGATCGCGTCGGTCTCCTCGTACGAATCCCGGATGTCCAGGTTGTACGGCGTCCGGGTACCAGTATTGTTCCGATAGTTCTCGATCAGCTGGTCGGTAAGCGGGAAGGTCTCGAAGTCCCACTGAAGCGGTATCGGCTTGATGAAGAAGCCGAGGGTGCCCACCTCGGGATCGTACTCGAGAGGGCCTGAAAGGAAACGGTCCTGCTGGTATGAGAGCGCCATGTCGAGCGCGAGCGCGCGCTCGGCCGTCTTAGCGAGGTTGTGGGTCCAGTTCAGAGTAAAGACCCGGTTCCAGGCTCGCTGCGCGGTCCGGTTCACGCCGGGGCCCGCCGCCGCAAAGTTGTACAGGTCGCCGTAGTTGAAGAGCCGGCCCTGCCCCTGGCTGGCCATCATGGTGAAGGCGACCCGCGAACCCGTTCCATAGGTATAGTTCAGCTTACCTGACAACTGGTACGCCGAGGTGTTGGAATTGGGCACCCGGATGCCGTTGCAGTCCTGACCGAAGTTGTCGGCAATCTCCTGGTTGGCGTTCTCGCTGAAGAAATCACAATCGCCCCGATCGATGGCGAAGTTGTAGATGGGCACTTCCTGATCGTTCTGCACGACCGTTGTATCTACACCGGCGATGTTGAAGATCGGGTAGTCGGTGGCGTTGAGGCCCGTCTCCATGGACTTCCGGCCCTCGAGCACGCCGGAAAGCCAGAAGGTGACTCCACGATAGAGTGGCCCGCCAAGGCTCCCCTGGATGCGATTTAACCCGACGCTGGTGCCCTTGCCGAAGGGCTCATCGGTCTCATAGGCCAAGGTGCCAGTGTATCCGGTAGAGGAACCGGCCTTGGTCGCGATCTGAACGATTCCCGACTGCGCGTTACCAAACTCTGCCGAGGATGCTCCGGTAGTGACGGAGGCTTCCTCGAACGCATTGGTGCCGACCTGAATGTTGGTGCCACCGGTGTTCGCGAATCCGCTGGGGGAGGTGCCGCTAGTACTATTGGCGGCACTGCCGTAGCCGGGGCTGCCCGTGGCACTGCTCCCGAGGCCAAAGCCCGCGACGATGAAGCCGGTTCCGCGGTTCCCCGCAACCACCGGGACGCCGTCGATATAGGTCGCCGCTTCATCCTGCCGTCCGCCCCGAATGCTCAGCCCTACTCCCGACGGGTTGCCGGAAACCCCAGGCTGAAGCGTCAGAACATTCTCCAATCGGTCCACCGGGAGCTGCTCGGTAAAGGTGCCGTCTACCCGCTGTTTGGTGGTCACCTCGTCACGGGGCACCAGCGGCTGGGTCTGCTGCACGACGGTGATCTCCTGGATCTCGACCGCCGTCTGCTCCAGCTGGATATCGGTCGTTATGGTTTGGCCGGCGAGGATCTTCACCCCGTCGACCTGGGTCGACCTGTACCCAATAAAAGCGGCCCGAACACTGATGGTCCCGGCCGGCACGTTGTTGATGAAGTAGTACCCCTGGGGATTGGTAAGCGCGTTAAACGCGGTTCCAACGATAAAGACCTGCGCGTTGGCAATGGGTGCGCCGGCTTGGTCGCGCACCCTGCCTTCGAGCTTACCAGTCGCCTGTGCCAGGAGCGAACCAGCTCCCACCACGAGAGCGACTGCCGCGAGCGCGATGGGTCGCGCGGCGCGGGCGAAGGCGCTGACACAGCTTTGCTTCATGGAATTGTCCTCCAAAGGCGTGGAACTACCCGTACCGCCGACTCACAAGGAGGCGCACGCCTCCCAATGGCCTGAAGGCCTACCTCGGAATGAGACTGCGTGGGATGACTACCTGCATTGTGCTGTGGGGACGGCTTTAACCACTAGAAATGCGTGAGATTTCGGTGCACGACCGCGGCCCGGTCGGCAGGAACCCAATATGAAGCGCGCAAAAAATCGTGTCAAGGAAAAGTCACGGCCAGATGTCCAGCCGCCGTTTCCCATGTAACTGTCTGAAACCCACATGGTTGCCCAATGGAACGCTGATCGTCTCAGAGTTCCTGTGTTCGGAATGGAGCTACTGGCGGGTGGTACGAAATCGGTGAGCGGCTGGGGGCTCTTCCGGACGACTGCGTCATGAGATGTAGCGGGAGTGTGGCGGTCAGCGGGGCAGCGGGGCAGCGGGGGAGCGAGAAGGATTAACCGCTGACAATCACCTCTTTCTGCGGCTCGCGCGGAGTCACCTCGGGTCCTGCCACGCCCATGTACACGTTTACCTCGCTGCGAATCCCGAATTCACCAGTCAGATATATCCCGGGCTCGACTGAGAAGCCCACCCCAGGAATCAGCTCGCGGTCGTCGTGCGTCTCGTAGTCGTCGAGATGAGGGCCAGAGCCGTGCAGGTCGAGGTCGATCGAGTGTCCGGTTCGATGGACGAAGGCGTCGCCATAACCGGCCGCTTCAACCACCGCGCGGGCGGCGCGATCCGCCTCATGACCGGCGATCGGCCGGCGTTGCGCCGCGGCCGCCCGAATCGTGTCGATCGCGGCGTCCCGGGCACTGCGGACCGTCTCCCATACATTGCGGACCCGATCCGGGATCCGGCTACCAGCAAATGCAATCCAGGTCTGGTCGGCGAACACCGTCTCTCTACTGCGGCCGGCCCAGAGATCGAGCAACACCAGGTCGCCGCTTCGAAGCACCGCGTCCTTGCCTGGATGCGGCTCATAGTGAGGCTTCGCCGAGTTGGCGCCGAACCCCACGATCGGCAGCTCGTTGAACACCAGACCGCGAGCCTTCACCTCCGCGACCACTCGGGCCTGCAGCGCCGATTCGGTAAGGTTCCCCGCCTCACCGACTGCCTGCCGCAACGCACGTCGGGCAACGTCGGCCAGGATCTCCGCCGCAGCTCGATGGTCTTCCAGCTCGGTCGAGCTCCAGCCAGCCGCGAAGCGCGAGACCAGGAAACCGGAGGGGACAATTCGGGCGCCGAGCTCCTTGAGCAGCTCCACCACTCCGTAGGGAACCCGGTCGAGATATGGTACTGCGTCGCGGGGAGATATTTCCATGGCCACCGTCCTACCGGCAACGAGTGAGGCAAGCGCGCCATGAAGCTCGCTCCAGCGGGAGTAGGGGATGACCTTGCCTGGAAATTGCTCCATCCCCTGGAGCTCGATTCGATGAACAATGGCGGTCGGCTCACCGTCCTGGGGGAGCAGCACGAAGAGTCTGCGCGTGTTCATGCCGGTGAGGCCGAGCACCCGCACCGCTACCGGATTGAGTCCATGGAAGGCAAAGAGCAGCCAGCCGTCCGCTGCGCTTCCGGCGAGTACTCGCCGTACCTCATTGAAGTCGATCATTCGTAGACCTCGGCTATCGCGGTGCGCCACACGCAGGCCTCCTCACCCTGCGAGCGGCAGCGCGCGTGAAGGAGAGCTCCCTCGAAGCCGGTGAGGCATCGCAACAGCTCCTGGTAGATCGCTCCATAGAGCACACACGCCTCTCCCGTAGGCACAGCTTCGATCGAAAGTGGTGCCTTCATGCGAACTTCGACTTCTTGCGACCGCGATCGGAGATCGCCGCCGAAGATCGTACGGGCCAGCCGACCAGCCTGCCGCAGAGCCAGTCTGCGGCGAGCCGGCCGCGGAAGGATTCTGAGCAGTGTGCGCGAGGAGCGACTCCGGCCACGTGCGGCATAACGCGCCGCGCGCCGTCCCGCATCCGCAAAGACCAGCGACGCGTCGGCGCGCCGGCCGACCAGGCGGAGCACGGAGATGGTCTCATCGAACTCGACCGAGCCGCCGCGTTCGGCGGCCTGACGGTAGCGTTGAATCTGCGCCGCGACCGTGGGGCTCAGTCCGAGTCTCCGGACCACGATCTCTTCCGCAAGCTCCTCCAGCCCATCTTCGACCGGAGTATCGAGGTTGCGAATGGCCTCGAGCAGACTGAGAGGCAGAAGGGCGGGAACGGAGGGCTTGGGCACGGGGTCCGCGCGGAAAATAGTGTGCCTCTTGGCTGTGGGCCATGGGCTCCACGAACCAGATGTTCCTCACCATCATAGGAGAGCCCCATAGCCAACAGCCAATGGTCGCCTCTACATTCTCTCAATGGCCGAGCCTTCCACCGCCGGGCGCTCTTTCGATGAAGAAGCCCTGCCCCACCTCGACGCGCTGTATCGAGTCGCCCTGCGGCTCACCGGTGATACGAGTCAGGCAGAGGACCTGGTGCAGGATACGATGCTCAAGGCATACCGGGCCTGGCGCCAGTATCAGCCCGGCACCAATGCCAAAGGCTGGCTTCTCACGATCCTCCGGAACACTTTCATTAATGATTACCGCCGCCGGAGGCATGAGCCGATTGCTATGGACCTTGAGACGGCCGAGCCGCACGCCATTGATCGCTCGATCGAAGAGGTCGACCCGGAAGGCACCTTTTTCTCTCAGATCGTGGACGACAAGGTGGTCGAAGCTATCGATGCTTTGCCGACCGAGTTCAAGGAAGTGCTGGTGCTGAGCGACGTCGAAGGCATGCGATACGCGGAGATAGCGGACAGTCTCCAAATTCCTGTCGGTACGGTCAAGTCACGCCTGTTTCGGGCGCGGCGGCTCTTGCAGGCCGAGCTGTACGCCCACGCCCTCGAAATGGGCTACATCCAGCCGAGGGAAAGTCCGACATGAGCGGTGTCGATTGCGTTCAGGCCTTGGTTCACCTCGACGACTATCTCAAGCGGGAGCTGACGCCGGAGCTAATGGTCGAGGTTCGGCAACATCTGGAGCGCTGCCAGGATTGCTTCACGCATGCTCGATTCGAGGAGAACTTCCTCGCCATGCTGGAGACTCGCGCATCCCGGGAAACCTGTCCTGGTAAGCTGCGAGCTCGCATTCTCGCTCTGCTCCGGCGGGAAGCGGAAAACTCCTGACATCCCTGTCACTTCCGCTGGCGGCGCTGGTCAGTGCGGGAGTCACCTGGATAGCATGGCGAGCTGGTGCCCTCAACTTGTCCGGATCGTTGGCAGCCTGGACAGTCGGCACGCTCATTCTGCACGGAACCGGATGGGAAGGCGGCGCGGTCCTCGCCGCCTTTTTTGTCTCCAGTAATCTCATATCACGAACTGACGAGCCTTTGTTCGATGCAAAGGGTAACCGGCGCGATGCGTGGCAGGTATATGCCAACGGCGGACCGGCTGCACTCGCCGCGGGTATGACTGGATGGGATGCAGGCCTCAGGCTGTGGCTGATAACGGCGAGCCTGGCAGCAGCCGCCGCGGATACCTGGGCCACTTCGATCGGGACCAGGAGCCGGGTTCCTCCACGTCTACTCTGGTCCGGCGACCGGGTGCCGCCGGGAACGAGTGGGGGCGTCACCCTGGCCGGCTCAGCCGGAGCTGTCCTCGGCGCGCTCGTGGTCGCCTCAACCGGCGCAATCGTGAGTGGCTGGCCGCTGCTTGCACCGGTCGGTACCCTGATAGGTTTCCTTGGGATGCTGGTGGACTCCTCGATCGGAGGTGCCCTCCAGGGTCGCTTCTACTGCGCTCGCTGCAACCAGCCGAGTGAATGGCGGGTGCATCGCTGCGGCAGCCCAACGCTACGGAAGGGGGGGCTCACCTGGATCACCAACGATGTCGTGAACTTCATCGCGACAGCGCTCGCGCTTGGGGGAGCGGCGCTCGTGTGGGGGTGGCTTGACTGATTTGCCGAAAGACGTCGATGTCCTGATAGCGGGCGCCGGCCCGGCCGGCAGCGCTACAGCCACCTTCCTTGCGAATGCCGGTCAGTCGGTCCTTGTCGTCGAACGGTCCGCTTTTCCTCGTGACAAGCCCTGTGCCGAGTACATGAGCCCCGAAGCTGTGCGGATCCTGAACCGCATTGGAGTGGTCGCAGCGCTGCGTGAGGCCGGCGCGATGGAGCTGGAAGGCATGAAAGTCACTGCCTGCCAGGGCGCAACTGCGCATGGTTTGTTTGCCCGCGCCAGGCATAGACCATTCCGACCGACTGGTCTCGCCATGCCGCGGCGGATTCTGGATCACGAACTTGCGCTCGCCGCCCGGGTGGCGGGGGCCGACCTGCGTGAACGGGTTTCAATCGAGGAGCTGGTAGTGGATGAAGGCGCAGTCGCAGGCGCACTGGTGCGGGATCATTCAGGACGCCGGCACCAAGTACGAGCCCGGCTCACAGTAGGGGCCGATGGCCTGCGGTCGACCACTGCGCGTCGCCTCGGCCGCCGCAGCCATGGACGACCCCGGCGAGTTGCATTCGTGGCGCACATGACGGGCGTGGAAGGCCTCAGCGGATCGGCGGAGCTCCACTTTGGTCGGCAGGGATACATGGGGCTCAACCGCATCGGCCCCGATCTCACCAACGTCGCAGTGGTCGTTCCCAAGGATTTGGTAGCCGCAGCACGCGGCCGCGCGGGAGACTTCTTCCTGGAAAGGCTGGCAGAGTTTCCCGGTGTGCGCGACCGACTTGCAGCAAGCCGACTGGTCCGGCCGGTCATGGTGACCGGACCCTTTGCGGCCTCCTCCCAAAGGGTGGTGGCGCCCGGCTGTCTGCTGGTGGGCGATGCGGCCGACTTCTATGATCCAGTCACGGGCGACGGCATCTATAGCGCCCTCCGCGGGGCCGAACTGATCGCCGATATACTGGGACCGGCGCTACGCGGAAATGTTTCGATGAACGCGAGTCTCCGACGCTATCAGCGCGAGCGCCGCCGAGCTTTTGCCGGAAAATGGCTCATGGAACGGTTGACCCGCTGGATGATGTACTCGCCTCGCTTCTTTAACCGGAGTATCTCCCGCCTGGGCCGTTACGATGACATGGCGCACACTGCTATCGGAGTGGCCGGCGGCTTTGTACCGGTGCGAGAGCTCCTCAAACCCAGCTTCGTTGGGCGGATGGTTCTCTGACGGTGCCCGAAGTCGATTCAGCACAGTTCCGCCAGCTCCTGGGGAGGTTTGCCACCGGAGTCGCGATCCTGACTGTCACCGCCCCGGATCGAAGGCTGCTGGGTATGACCGCGAACAGTCTCACGTCGGTGTCGCTCAATCCCCCGCTGGTCTCGGTGTGCGTCGATCACGAGGCCGAGATGCACGGTGTGATCCTCCAGGTGGACCTGTTCGCCATCAATGTGCTATCCAGCTCCCAGGAAACCCTAGCGCGGCGGTTCGCCGATAAGCATGAGGATCGCTTCGATGGCGTTGGCTATCATCTGACGCCGGACGGTCTCATTCTCCTGGGTGGTGCCCTGGCCCACATCGAGTGCGAGCGGTATGCGGATTATCCCGGCGGGGATCATACTATCGTGGTGGGACGGGTGATCGGGGGGAGTACCAGCAAAGGTCGGCCGTTGCTGTACTACCGCGGCGGTTACGCAGCGATCGAGTAGTATGAGCAACCTATCGATCAGCACTATCGGTACGGAGCTGCTGGATGATCGCGACGCGGATCCCGCTGCGGTCACTCAGTCCCTTCGCAACATCGCTCGGGCCAATCGCTGGTTCGGTGGCGCTGCGGCGGTGCGGTTCGGACTATCCCGGACTCTCAGAAACTGTGCTCGCGGCGAGACTCTGTCGCTCCTCGACCTCGGCACCGGCTGCGGTGATCTGCCCCGGGTGGCCGTCCGATGGGGGGCTCGGCGTGGACTCCGGATCGTTCCGCTCGGCCTCGAGCTCCACCGCGCAGCTGCCCGGCTCGCGACGGCGGGTGGCATTCCGACGGCTGTCGGATGCGCGGGGACACCGCCCATACGAGCAAAGAGCGTGGACCTGGTACTGGTCAGCCAGGTAGCTCATCATCTCAGCAAGGCCTCCATTGTCCATCTGCTACGTGTCTGCGACCAGCTCGCTCGTCGTGCGGTGATTGTGGCAGATCTTCGTCGACACGCACTCGCGGCACCGTCGTTCTGGTGCGGAGCCAGACTCCTGGGATTCGATTCGACCACTGTATGGGACGGCGTCACTTCCATTCGGCGAGGATTCAGCCGCCGCGAGCTGCGCGATTTGATGGCTCGAGCGGGAGTCAGCGGCCAAGTCGACCGGCGGTACGGATTCCGACTGGTCGCCACCTGGCACCCGGACACACACTGATGCGGACGATTGATCGCATTTGGATGAATGCGCCGATGGAGCCGGTATTCCACGCAGCGATGGATGTCGAGCGCTGGCCCTCGATCCTGGCGCATTATCGCTGGGTTCGAATCCTGGAACGCCGCGGGGAAGAGTCGTTGGTCGAAATGGCCGCCTGGCGTCCGTTCGGTCGGCTCAGGTATCCCACCTGGTGGGTTTCCGAGATGTGGATCGACCATGCGGCAGCAGCAGTCCATTACCGCCACGTGCGGGGTATCACCAAAGGCATGGATGTGGTGTGGCGCATCGAGCCTGCCGGCCAGGGTACCGAGGTTACGATCGTCCACGAGTGGCCCGGGCCACGATGGCCGCTGATCGGTCCCGCGGCGGCTAGCTGGGTTATCGGACCGATATTCATTCACGGCATTGCCTCACGGACGCTCGCAGGGATCAAACGGCACGTGGAAGACGGACGGATGGGCAGACCTGCAGAGCGAGGGGCGGACGAGGAGTTACGCCCCGAATTCCGCCCGGCCGCAGGTCCGCCCGTCCGCCCCGCTTAAGGGATTTCTCATGGAGCAGCGAAGAGTGGTCATCACCGGTATCGGCGCCGTCACCCCGATCGGGCTCGGCGTCGATGGGTTGTGGCGGGGTCTTGTGCGGGAAGAATCGGCAATTCGCTGCATCACCCGGTTCGATCCTTCAATGTTCAAGTCGCGCATCGCGGGGGAAGTTGCGGATTTTTTCCCTGCCGACCATCTGGAGGAGCGCCGCGCCAGAAGGCTGGACCGCTTTTCCCAGTTCAGCGTCGCTGCGACTCGAATGGCCCTGGCCGACGCGGACCTGAATCCCGTCCGTGAAGATCCCGACCGGGTCGGCGCCGTCATGGGGACCGCTCTCGGCGGCGTGGCACACGGCGAGGGACAGTACCGGAACTTCATGCGTGGAGGACCTCGCGCAGTGGATCCGGCATTAGCACTCACCGTCTTTGCCGGTGCTGCCAGCTGCAACATTGCAATTGAATTCGGATTCAGCGGCCCCAACTGCACGAATGGAATGAGCTGTGCTTCAGGGGCCATCGCCATCGGCGAGGGGTACCGGGCAATCACACGGGGCGAAGCCGACGTGATGGTAGCCGGTGGCGCGGAGGCGCCCCTGGCCCCGCTCTGTTTTGGAGCTTTCGCCATCATCCGCGCGATGAGCACCCGGAACCATGACCCCGCAGGAGCCAGCCGGCCCTTTGACCAAGAGCGTGACGGTTTTGTGATGGCCGAAGGGTCCGCGGTGCTGGTGCTCGAGGAACGCGGGCGCGCGCTGGCCCGCGGCGCTCCGGTCTACGCCGAAATCTGCGGTTTTGGTCTCACGAACGACGCCTACCACATGACCGCTCCGAGACCGGATGGCCGGCAGGCCGCGCGAGCGATGCGCAATGCACTCACTGAGGCCGGAGTCGAGCCCCATGAGGTGGGCTACATCAACGCCCACGGGTCGTCCACACCGCTCAACGACGCCACCGAGACCGCCTCGATCAAGCAGGTGTTCGGCAGTCATGCCTATCGGCTCGCCTTCAGCGGCACCAAGGGGTACTACGGACACGCGCTCGGGGCCAGCGGCGCCATCGAGGCTGCCATCTGCGCGCTTGCGAGTCAGCGTGGATGGATACCACCAACGGTCAACCTGCGGTCTCCTGACCCGGCGTGCGACCTGAGTCATGTGACCCGCGGCGGAGTTGAGCTCGCCCCCGAGTACCTGCTGAGCAACTCATTTGGTTTTGGCGGAATCAACGCCGCACTTCTCTTTCGGCGCGCACGATAGGCGGTCAGGCGGTCAGGCAGTTAGGATAAGGCGGCAAATATTTGGACCATGATGCCGCATGTTGACGAGGAACATACCTCCATCCCACCATTCCTCGTTCCCACGTCGCCCGTTCCTACAGAAAGGACCCTCCTATGCCTCCTCTGAGTCGTCGGCTGGTAGCCGAGGCACTCGGGACGTTCGGTCTGGTGTTCATCGGAGCAGCAGTTGTGGTTGTGAACGGTGGGTTTCCCCAAAGCGGCATCGGCCTGCTCGGCATCGCCCTGGCCCACGCGGTCGTGCTCTCGGTCATGATCAGCTCCACGATGACCATCTCAGGCGGTCACCTGAACCCGGCTGTTACCTTGGGTCTTCTGACCGCTCGCCGAATCGATCTTCGTTCGGCAGCCGCCTATATCCTGGTTCAGCTCGTCGCCGCGTGCATCGCTGCCTATCTCGTCAAGCTGCTGCTGCCGTCAGCCGCGGTTCGGACATCGATGGTGGGCGTCCCAGTGATCGCCAGCTCGGTATCGTTGGGTCAGGCGATTGGGCTCGAGCTGGTGCTGACCTTTTTCCTGGTTTCTGCGGTGTTTGGGACGGCGGTCTCTCCCGATGCTCCGCGGATAGCCGGGTTCGGCATCGGGCTTGTGCTCTTGTTCGACATTCTAGTCGGAGGTCCGCTCACCGGTGCCGCAATGAATCCGGCGCGAGCATTCGGCCCGGCACTGGCATCGGGACAGTGGGTAGGGCATCTCGTGTACTGGATTGGGCCGCTCGCGGGTGGAGTTCTGGCAGCGTTACTCTGGGAGTACGTGCTGCTGCCGCGCGGACCTCATCGCCGGAGGACCTCCGACTTGAAGGCGTAAGGGGGAACTGCGACACGAGGAGCGGTGAGCGGGTGGACTCCGATGCTCTACCGGGTCCCCTCCCCCTTACCGCTCACGCTGTCGGCTCTTCCGCTCATGCTTTTTTTCATCATTCGCCACAGCCTGATCCAGTAGCCTACAAGAATCAGGGTCGAGGCAACGTATGCCGCGACCAGGTACTCCCCGTTGCTCGGTGGCTCAGCCTGCATCATGCGCGTCTTCCCTCGCTTCCTCAGCCAGCGTCAATCCGTAACGAGCCGTCACGAACCCCAGGTACAGGAGCATGAACACCACTGTGGAAAGCAGGAGCGTCCGGAGCATCTCCGGTGGCAGTGAGGGCGCGCTCGGCTTGAGCACGATGGGCTGCGGGTGCAGCGTGCGAAAGAGGTACACACTCAAATGAATGAATGGCACGAGCAATAATCCGAGGATACCAACCACCGCGCTGAAGCGGGCGCGCTCCGCCGGGTCATGGAGGGCGGCTCGGAGGGCGAGATACCCCACGAAGAGAAAAAAGAGGAATAAGGTCAGCGTCAGCCGAGCATCCCAGGTCCACCACGTTCCCCAGATTGGTTTTGCCCAGATCGGGCCGGTGGTCAGCATGACCGCGCTGAAGGCGATTCCGACCTCCGCCGACGCGGCCGCGAAGCGGTCGAGTCGCACGTCACGGAGCCAGAGGTACAAGGCACTGGCCAGCCCCACAAGAGAGAACGCCAGCAATGCGCACCACGCTGCCGGCACATGCACGTAGAAGATCTTTTGCGCCAACCCCTGACGAGCCTCCACGGGGGTGTAGCGCAGTGCGATTACGTACACCAGCGCCAATCCCAGCAGTGCAATGGTGCTGAGCACCAGGCCGCGGCGTATGATGCGCTTGGGGTCGGCCGGAGAAGCAGGTGAGTTCATTCGTCCACAACGGCAGAGAAGGCGAGCGTGCAGAGCACCACGAACACCACATCATAGAGAGCGAGTAACCGAAGCCAGCCCCACATCTCGCTCAACGGACGATCCGCGAGCAGACGGGATGTGACCTGAACGGCGCCGATCAGTGGCGGCACCATGAAGGGCAGGAGAAGGACCGGCAGCATCAGCTCGGCAAAGCGCGTCTTCGCCGTCATAGCCCCGAAAATCGTTCCCACCGCCACAAAACCGGTGGTTGCGAGCGCCGTCACCAGCAGAATACCGGGGAGCCGCGGCACCAGGTCCACATTGAAGAACAGCATGAACAGCGGCAGTGTCAGCAGCTCCACGACTCCGACGAATGCCAAATTAGCCAGAAGCTTGCCCAGGAAGAGTGACTCCCGAGGAATTGGAGCCAGGAGCACTCCATCGAGGGCCGAATTCTCACGCTCGATAGTAAAGGCCCGGTTCATGGCTAGAAGAGCCGCCAGTACAAAGGTGACCCAGAGAACGCTGGGGCCCAGAATGGCTGCAGACACCGCCGTCGGATCGCGAGCAAAGTTGAATAGCACCAGAACCAACGCCGCAAACACCAACGCTGAGATCAGGGCTGTTCGGCTGTGCAGTTCGGCCCGGATATCCTTGCCTGCCACCGCCAGAGTTATGCGAAGGACGTCAGTCATGCGCCCATTCCCGGTAGCGCAGGAGAAAGCTGTCTAACGATCCGGAACGCGGTTCATCCGCCACCCAGCGGCCCTGGATCAGGACCGCAACTCGGGAGGCCAGCTCCCAGGCGTCCGCAAGCTGGTGCGTCACCAGCAGCAGGCTCGCGTTGCGGGAGAGGCGGGACCGAAGATCGTCTCGCAGCCTCTGAGCGGCGGCAGCATCGAGCGCGTTGAATGGCTCGTCCATGAGGATCAGGGGAGGACCATGCAGAAGTGCCCGAGCGACTGCGGCCCGCTGCTGCAGCCCTCGGCTGAGGCCCTTCGGTCGCTCGGACTGCCGGTCGGCCAGTCCCGCTGCATCGAGCGCGGCGACCGCAGTCTCCACCGGCCGCCGGAGGCCGTACAGCCGTGCAGTAAACGCGAGGTTCTCCACCAGAGTGAGGTCATCGTAGAGCAGGGTCTGGTGGGACACAAATCCCACGGCGCTCCTGACGCGGTGCGCTCCAGCGCGTAGCGGCTGCCCCTGGATGCATATCTGACCTGCATCGGGGCGAAGAAGTCCCGCGATGAGCCGGAGGAGCGTGGTCTTACCGGCCCCATTGGGACCGATGATCGCGAGAGACTCACCTGGACGAAGTGTAAGATCTAGACCGCGGAGGATGCGGACCCGCCCGAATGAGCGCTGGAGTCCGCGAACTTCGAGGAGAGAACCCTGGTCATGAGATGGCATCGATCCGCGCGCCGAGCTCGTCGAGGCGGAATGGTTTGACGATGTATCCGGAGTGGGGGAGATCGAGCACCTTCAGTTGGGGCTCTATGCTCATGTATGCAGTGGTGATGATGACCGGAAGGGTGGGTTGGGTCAGCCGGATGCGGCGCAGGAGATCGACTCCATCGGTGTCAGGAAGTCGCATGTCCAGCACGGCAACGTCCGGTTTGTGCTGCTCCAGTTGCTCGAGCGCCTCGGCACCGGTAGAGGCAAACACCAGATCGTATCGAGGAGTGAACGCCCGCTCATAACTCAATCGAAGCGCCGGCTCGTCCTCAACGATCAAGACGCGTCGGCGGCGCTTTCCCTTGGTCATGTCATACCCCTGAAGCCGGCCCCCAGGGCACCGGGAGAGGAGGAAGTCTCGGGGGGTACTCTAATGGAAAGAGGGGAACGGCGGAAGCCGGGAACGTTGCAAGGTGGGAATGCTTCAACCTTCCTTGTTCCTCGTCCTCTCAGCCCACCGTCGATTCGATCTGGAAGAGGTCGTCGAGCTTAGTGAGCACGAGCAGGAACCGGATTTCCTCGCTGGTATTGCGGAGAACTACAGTCTGTCGCCGCTCGGCCGCTCGACGCTGAATGAGCATCAGTGCACCGAGACCAGCAGAGTCGACGTGACGTGTGCGACCGAGATCGATGACCAGACGTCCCACGCCTTCCGGCAGCTCCTCGAGCAATCTGGTGGCGGCTTTCCGGATCTCGACTCGAGTGTCGAGCCCGAGCGTCTCCGGTGCAACCAAGCCGCGCTCTGCATCGTGCGGCGACCTCATCGATCCTCCTTCGGCACCGAGCTATCTCGATCCTGCACAGCAGGTGAGACCTCTAGTTTTGCGGCCCCGAATCACTCCGGGTGTGCTCTTATCGGGCGGACATGCGCTTGGCCGCAGATGACCTCGCGCCCTTGCCTGAGACGAAGGCGAGACTGGTGCCACCGGCGAGAACCTGTGGATTCGCAATCCCTTGCGAAACCTCATACAACTCTTGCAGTCCCGGTGTACGCCGCACTCCGCGGCAGACCACTGCAAAAGTAGCGGGTGTGCATTGGCGCGCTCTTACACCACCAGCAACGGTTACTTAGGTTGAGTGCTGACTCTCACCCTCGGAACCATGAACGATCAGATCGATACGCTCCTCTCGGAACAACGTCGTTTCCCTCCACCTCGTGGATTCGCGGCACGCGCCGCCGCCACGCAGGCGCTGTACGATGCGGGTCGGGACTGGCAGCGGTTTTGGGAAGATCAGGCCCGTTCGCTGGAGTGGATGTCACCCTGGAGCCAGGTGCTCGACTGGAAACTGCCTCACTCTCGGTGGTTCGTTGATGGAAAGCTGAATGCCTCAGCGAACTGCCTGGATCGTCATCTCAGCGGGCCACGGCGCAACAAAGCCGCGATTATCTGGGAAGGAGAGCCGGGCGAGCGACGAGTATTGACGTACTGGGACCTTGCCCGAGAAGTACGCCGCTGCGCCAACGCGCTCACCTCACTGGGCATTCGGCGAGGAGACCGGGTCGCCATTTATCTCCCGATGATTCCGGAAGCAGTCATCGCGATGCTGGCCTGCGCCCGAATCGGCGCGGTGCATTCGGTGGTCTTTGGCGGTTTCTCCGCCGAATCCCTGCGGGACCGAATCAACGATGCGCAAGCCATTGCATTGATCACCGCCGATGGCGGATACCGGAGGGGTCAGGTATTGCCGCTCAAGCGGTTCGCCGATGATGCGGTGGCGCAGTGTCCCTCCATCAGACACACGATCGTAGTGCGGCGGGTCGGGCGCGATTCGGGAGCAGTCATGGACGAACGGCGGGATCACTGGTGGCACACACTGCTCGACCAGGCGGCATTCAAGCACGAGCCCCAGGCGATGGATGCCGAAGACATGCTCTTCATCCTCTACACGTCGGGGACCACAGGTAAACCCAAGGGTATCGTGCACACCACCGGCGGATATCTGACCCATGTTGCCGCCAC
>DATADG010000352.1:0-4282 GCA_036258655.1 Gemmatimonadales bacterium
GGTTGCGGTGCGGAGCTGGACACCTTGTAGGCAATGCCCGCAACCAGGAGCACGCACAAGACCGCCGCGATGGTCCAGGCTCTCCGGTCTGAATCGGAGCCGCGAGTAGCGGCCACCTGCGTGCCGCACCGGTGACAAAAGCGTGCCTGCGGCGACAACTCGGCCCGGCAGGCGGTGCACGCCCGAGGCTGGAGACTCGCACCGCACGTGCTGCAGAAGTTGCCCGACGCCGGAGCTCCGCAGGAGGGGCACTGGGTGAAAGCAGCAGTCATTGTCGATGAAAGGTTGAGGGTCAAGGGTCGAGAGTCTAGTGTGGGCTCTAGACCCCTAGACCGGGAACCCTAGATCCTAGACTTTACTCCCATGCCCGAGCGAAAGCAGCGCCAGACCACGCCAGCGGATCGACCCAGTCTCGAGGATTTTCCTGCGGATCTGGGTGGGGCGGGCAACAAAGAGGTTCTGGAGCTCGCTCGAAAGTACCACGTCGACTTCCTGCGGCTCCAGTTCACCGACATTCTCGGCGTCAACAAGAATGTCGAAGTGCCTCGCAGTCAATTCGAGAAGGCGCTTGATGGCGAGATCATGTTCGATGGCTCGAGCATCGAAGGATTCGTCCGAATCGAAGAATCTGACATGCTGCTCAAACCAGATCTGCACACCTTCCGCATCCTTCCCTACGATGACGAGGGCGGCAGGGTTGCCCGCCTGCTCTGCGATATCTACACCCCGGACGAACAGCCATTTGCCGGGTGTCCGCGCACCACCCTCAAACGTCAGGTCGACCGGGCGCGCAAGATGGGCTTTGCCATGATGGCGGGTTGTGAGGCCGAGTTCTTCATGTTCGAAAAGGCGCCCGATGGGTCGCCTACGACTATCACTCACGACTCAGCCGCCTACTTCGATCTGGGACCGATCGATCGAGGAGAAGAGATTCGCCGGGTCATCGTCGAGCAGCTGGTCGAAATGGGCTTCGAAGTGGAGGCCGCCCATCACGAGGTGGCCACCGGGCAGCACGAGATCGACTTCCGCTACGCCGACGTGCTCACAACGGCGGACAACCTCACAACCTTCAAGTTCGTTGTCCGAAACGTGGCCAGCCGGTTCGGCTTCATCGCCTCCTTTATGCCCAAGCCGATCGAGGGCATCAACGGCAGCGGAATGCACACCCACCAGTCGTTGTTCCGGGGGAAGGACAACGCATTCTTCGATCCCAAAGGTGAGTACCAGCTGTCAGAGACAGCCCTGCAGTACATAGAAGGATTGTTACAGCATGCCCGAGGTTTCTGCGCCATCACCAACCCGCTGATCAACAGCTACAAGCGTCTGGTGCCGGGCTACGAGGCTCCAGTCAACGTGGCCTGGTCCATGCGAAACCGGTCGCCACTCGTGCGTATTCCCGACCGGCGGGGACTCGGCACTCGTTGCGAGCTACGCATGCCCGACCCCTCTTGCAACCCCTACCTGGCGCTTACGGTGCAGCTGGCGGCTGGACTGGATGGCATCGAGCGCAAGCTCGCCGCGCGCGAGCCGGTGAGCCGCAACATCTTTACGATGAGTTACCGAGACCGGCGAAAGTACCGAATCGACGAGCTGCCCCGGGATCTGCACGAGGCGCTGGAGTTGTTCGACAAGGATGATGTGATCAAGGCGGCTCTGGGCGAGCATCTGACGGAGCGGTTTCTGGAGGCCAAGCGGAACGAGGTGCTCCAGTACAACCTGCACGTGAGCCGGTGGGAGATCGACAATTATTTGGGGAGATACTAGTCGGAGAGGTCGGAGAGGGCTCCGCCCCTCCGCCCGTCTACTGCCCCGCCGCCCTGCTGCCCCCCTGCTCAACCAGCTGAAGCGTCACACTCCCAAACGGCAGCGGTAGCTCCAGCTGCACTGGCAGGCGACGCTTGTCATCGGTGAACCAGACCCGCATGGTAGACCCACGTGAGGTCACTCGCACCGCAAGGCTTGGAGCCGTCGCGCCACCCGGCAGCGCCACCGATTCCCGACCGGTGACCTCCACCCCGACCGGGTTATAGCCGGTCTTGAAGTACCGTTCCATGCTGTAGGACCGACCCACTTTGAGCGGCGCGGTGCGGAGGTAATACAGGAAGGCCAGCTCGTCGAGCGGCTGGGAGGGTGCTACCCAATCGCCGGGAACGCCTTCCTGGCGGTACCGGGCGGAATCGGGGACGATCACGTATGTCTCTTCTTCCACATCGCCGCGCTGCACCAGCCGACGGTGAAAACGAAGGGAACGGAAGCGCGCAGTGTCTACCAGGGAGGTCAGATCATAGCTGACCCGCCAGCCTGGCGGACCGCCCTGCCCGTTCATTTTGATCTCGAACGCTTGGGTTCCCCGCTCCTGGACTAACCGGCTCACCGACACGGAGGCGGTGCCAACGGAGAAATAGCCCAGCTTGGCCTCGTAGCGGAGGGTCTCCCCCACGCTGAAGGGATAGGGAGCAGCCAATTGGGTCAGGAGCGCCGTTTGGGCGAGGAAATGAGCAGCAGGCATCATCCCGAATATATAAGGAGGCTCCCTGGCTGAAGCCACGCATCCGGAGCAGCCCGGCGGGTATCTGCTGGACCTCGACGGTACCCTCTATTCCGGAGGTATGGCAATCCCCGGGGCCGCGGACGCGCTGAAACGGCTCGCGCGCCGGGGGCGTCCATATAAGCTGGTCACGAACACCACGAGTCGCTCCCGGTCCATGCTGGTCGATCGGCTTAGGGGCTACGGCTTCGAGGCTACCGCGGAAGATCTGTTCACTGCTATCCTCGCTGGAGGCGAGTTAGCCCGTGCTGCCGGGTACACTTGCGTGGCGCCGTTCACCCTCGAGCCAGCCCTCGATGATTTGCAGGCGTTCGAGTTGGTCGGCGGCTCCTCGGGACGTCGGGCCCACCGGGTGCCGGACGCAATCCTGGTCGGGGATCTCGGTGAGCGCTGGACCTATGCCCTGATGCAGGAGGCGTTCGAGTATCTCACCGACGGCGCTGCTTTCATCGCCCTTTCGCGTGACCGGTACTGGCTCAAAGATGAGCGGCTGGCGTTGGACGCCGGACCTTTCGTAGCGGGTCTGGAGTTTGCTACAGGAACTATGGCCACAGTAGCTGGGAAGCCGAGCCCGGCGTTCTATCGGGCTGCAATTCGGAGTCTGGGTCTGTCTCAATCCGCCGCCGTGGTGATGGTAGGTGACGATCTCTGGTCCGATGTCGAGGGCGCCCAGCGGGCAGGTCTCCAGGGCTGGTTGGTGCGGACGGGGAAGTATCGGGAATCGATCCTGCGGAACAGCGGAATCCGCCCGGACCGCGTGCTCGACAGCATTGCTGCGCTGGAGTAGGGCCAACCCTCTATCTTCCGTCTTGGTCCGCTGTTCTTCACCTTCTGGAGTTCTGTTGCTTCTTCGGCACCTTCTGCCGGTCGCGGTGCTTCTCTGCCCGCTTCAACTCACCGCTCAGAGCACCGCCGACTCCACTCCGGCGGTCGACTCGGCTTTGATCATCCGTCGGGTTCAACTCCAGCGGAGGGATATCTTCGATCCCCATGAGCAAAGTTGGTTTGCCCGGCTGGCGAACCAGCTGCACTTCCAGACTCGGGCACCGGTTATCCTGCGGGAGCTGCTGTTTCGGCCGGGACAGCCCTATGACTCGGCCCTCGTCGCCGAGTCCGAACGCAATCTCAGGGCGCTGGGGATCTTCCGGCGGGTTCAGATCGATTCCGTCCGCACCGACTCCGGTCTGGTTCTCAACGTGATCACCAAGGACGGCTGGAGTACTCAGCTGGATTGGAGGTTTCGGAGTACTGGTGGTGAGGTGGCGTTTACCATCGGCATGATCGAGAACAACCTGCTGGGCACTGCGTCGACGGCTGCCTTCCGGTACCGAAAGGATCCTGACCGGACCAGCGGGGCGCTGACCTTCGCCCGCCGCCGGCTCTTTGCCGGCACGGTTGGCCTAGGGATCGCGTACGAGAACCGCTCGGACGGACGGTTGGCTGCAATCAGCGTCGAACGGCCATTCTTCGCGCTGACAGGCCGCCGGGCGTTCCGCCTCGACGCGGAGGACCGGGAAGAGCGAGTGTTGCGCTTTCGTGAAGGGCTGGAGGAGCCGCTCGACACCTTGACCCGGAGGTTCAGCCTGGTGCGCGCCTCGGCGGCGTGGGCGCTGCGGGCCGCCACGTCCGGGTATCTGCGGGCTGGTGTTGCCGCCCAGGTCCGGCGGGATGACACCTTGCGGGTCGGCTCGACTGCGGCGTTCCCGAAGGAAGTAACCGGCTCGCTCGGTCCTT
>DATADG010000353.1:0-7749 GCA_036258655.1 Gemmatimonadales bacterium
AGAGACGAGATCACATAGTACCCAGCTACCAATGCTGCGAGAAGCTGGAGCTGCGCCCCGCCGGCAATGAGCGCGAGCGTTCCCATCCCGAGCAGCATTATCGCGATGCCCTGCGACAGACTGAGAGCAATGCCGAACCGGAGCCGGCTCTGGAAGATCGCCGAGGCCACGCGGCTGATGCCGCCAGCGGTGATGCTGATGACCAAGGCGACAATCAACGCCAGGTTCATCCGATACAGCATCGAGGCGACTACAGCGGTAGCTCCTGCTACGGCCAAGGAGGTTAGCAGTGGCCGACCAGGGGAGACGCCGCCTCCCGGGCGGCGGTTCACCTGACCCTCAAGGCCAACCGGCCCGAGTGTCACTCCGATATGCACCAATGCGAGGAAAAGGGTAAAGACGCCGAACTCGGTGGGCGGAAGAACCCGTGCCAGCAGCAAGGTGCCCAGGGCGTATCCCACGCCACCAAGGCCGAACCCAATAGCAGTGCGAAGAGCCGACGATTTTCCGAGCAGCCAGAACCGCAGTGTCCCTCCCGGGCGGAATATCATGAGCGCCAGCAACACTGCACTTCCTGAGCCGCGTCCTCCCGTCACTCCTCGGAGAGCCCGAACACGGTTACGCCGCGGGTCGAGGTCACCGCCAGCCGCTGCTTTCCGTCCACCATGAAGGTGATTGGGGGCCCGACGGCTCCCCGATCCAGCTCATAGCGCCAAAGCGGTTTCCCGGTCTCCGCGTGCAGGGCGTTCAGGTAGCCTGGCTCCGCGAAAAAGACCAGCCCGCTGGCTGTGACCAGTGCACCTCCTGTGATGAGGGGAGGTTCTACCTTGCGCTGCCAGCGGATCTTGCCGGTGGCAGCGTCCACCGCAGTGAAGGTGCCGAAGCGCTCTTCGCCACTGTCCTCGGTGAAAACTCCGATAGGGGTCGGGGACACGCCCGGTTGCCGGCGCCTGGCCTCCGCCGTTGCGGCGGAGTCGATCGTATACAGCATGGGGATGTGGCTCCCAAGCACGTAGATGGCTCCGGTCTCTGGTGAGTAGGCCGCGGGAGGCCAATTGCTTCCGCCCCGCGTCCCCGGCGCGATGCGCACTCCCTTCGAGGTGGGCGGCGAAAAGATATTCTCAATCGGCACGAACGGCTCGGATCGGCGGAGCAGCTTACCGCTGCGCCGGTCGAGGATGTATACCCATCCGGTCTTGCCAGCCTGGGCGACGGCCGGTACCACCCCGCCGTCATGCCGGATGTCCAGCAGCACTGGTGGACTCGCCGGGTCATAGTCCCACTGGTCGTGCGGCACCACCTGGTAGTACCAGCGGAGCTTCCCGGTGCCCAGGTCGACGGCGGCGATGGAGTTGGTGTAAAGATTGTCCCCCGGCGGTGTACGCCGGTCTATTCCCGACGGGTTACCGATGCCGAAAATGACCAGACCCAACTCCGGGTCGTAGGCAGGGGTGGTCCACACCGGACCTCCTCCCCGTCTCCAGGCGTCCGCGTACGCTGCGCTGTCGCGGCGTTCTTCCGCAGTATCCCGAGGGAGGCGGTCGCCCTCAGGCGTCGTCAGGGACAGCCGGCCCCACCAGCCGCCCTCCTCGGGCGAAGGAATGGTGTAAAATCGCCAGTGCCGCTGGCCGGTCTCCGGATCGTACGCATCCAGAAACCCGCGAATCCCGAACTCGCCACCGCTGGTTCCGATCAGGATCTTCCCCCCTGCTGCCAGCGGCGCCATGGTAAAGGAGTAACCCTTCGCTGGATCCGCCCCGTTCACCTGCTGATTCCACACGACCTCGCCGGTGCGGCGGTCGAGCGCCACGAGGCGCGCGTCCAGCGTTCCCACGTACACCTTGTCGCCGTAGAGCGCGACTCCGCGATTGACCAATCCGCAGCACAGGGCGGTGGCGCCCGGACGGTGGTACCATGACCAGATCCTGCGGCCGGTGCGCAGGTCTACGGCGATCACGTGGTTTCCTGGCTCGGCCAGCCGCATGCCGGGATCGGTATAGATCAGAACGCCGTCCGCGACCACCGGCGTGCTCTCGGCGCGCATGTAGCTTTTGATGAGACGCCGGCTGCCTTCCTGGAACAGCGGCTCCAGGCGCTGGACCGTTTCGTGATTGATCTGGGTGAACGGGGCGAACCGCTGATTGGCGAAATCCCGACCATAGGTGAGCCAGTCACCGCCGGATCCAGCCGCACGGAGCATGGAATCGCTGACGGGGCGGATGCTCACCACCCGCGGGTCTCGCGAGCGCATACTGAGAGCAATGGCAGCGACCGCGAGAGCCAGGAGGGCCAAAGCGGCGAAGAGGACTTTTCTCATTGGCGAGAGATAACCGGCAACAATCGAGCCTCGCTCGATGTGGATTGATGGGCAGAAATTGGCCCTGGTGGATTCGAACCACCATTAACGGATCCAAAGTCCGCTGTCCTGCCATTGGACGAAGGGCCAGTTAAGGCAAACTGGTACTTAAGCCTAGCGGGCCCCGATTGAGGACGAAAGGGACCGTACCCTTGCCTCGAGCCCGCGTGGCCCGAACATTGAGTATGACTTTTTCCCGGTGCAAGCAGATGCTAGCCAGCCCTTCTCAACACGAGCAGCCATGACTGACGCCACCTTTCTGGGAGAACGTCGGCGGAGCCTCGCGTCCCACGCTCATGCTTCGCTCGACAACGAGCGTTGGTATCGCACACTGGGAGATGTAGCGCCAGGATTCCTGTGGCTGGCCGATGCGTCCGGCCGCTTTTTGCACGTCAACCGCACGTGGGAGGAGTTTACCGGCTCAACCTTGGATGAGCTCAATAAGAGGGGCTGGGAAGCGTACAACCACCCGGCGGACCTGGATCAGGTCCGAGCACGATGGATGGAGGCACAGACGCGGTCTCAGCCCTTCGAGATGGAACTGCGCTACCTGAGACATGACGGCGAGTACCGCTGGATGCTTGCTCGCCTCGTTCCCTTGATCGGGACCGCCGGGCAGGTGGAGGGCTGGGTCGGAACATCGGTGGATATCCACGAGCTCAAGCAAACTCAGGAAGCACTTCGTCTGCGGGAGCAGGACCTGAGCGACTTCTTCGAGAACGCCGCTGTTCCGATTCACTGGGTAGGCCCAGATGGCACAATTCTCCGGGTGAACCAGGCGGAGCTCGACCTGCTCGGTTACCGGCGGGAGGAATACGTCGGCCGCAACATCGCCGAGTTCCATGCCGACTGGCCGGTCATCGAAGACATTCTTCGGCGGCTCACCTCGGGTGAGGTGCTGCACGATTATCCCGCCAAAGTTCGCTGCAAGGACGGTTCGCTCAAGGACGTGCTCATCGACTCCAGTGTGTACTTTCGGGATCGAGAGTTCGTGCACACTCGTTGTTTTACTCGCGATGTAACTGCACAGCGAAAAGCCGAGCAAGCGACCCAGCAGCTCGCCGCGATCGTAGCGTCGTCGGTCGACGCCATCGTCGGGAAGACCCTGGATGGCGTGGTGACGAGCTGGAATGCTGCCGCCGAGCGCATTTTCGGGTACACTGAGAAGGAGATGGTCGGCGCGTCGATTTTCCGGCTGATTCCCGAGGAGCTGCATGACGCGGAGCGGTCGCTTCTGGCCCGCATCGGAAATGGCGAGGCGCTGGAGTTCTCGGAGACCGAACGGCTGGGCAAGGGCGGCAGGCGGATCACGATCGCGCTGAGCGTCTCGCCAATTCGGGATGGTGAAGGCCGAGTTATTGGCGCATCATCGATCAAACGCGACATCACGGAACGTAAAGAGGCCGAGCTGGCGTTGGCGCAAAGCCAGCAACGGCTACAGCTCGCGCTGCGGGCCGCTCGGATGGGTACCTGGCATTGGGACCTTGCCGCCGGCACACTCGGATGGGACGAGGGTCTCAACCAGCTCTACGGAATGCCGGCCGAGCCTTCGGTCACTACGCACGAGCAGTTCATCGAGCGAGTACATCAGGAGGATCGGCAGCAGGCGGAGGAGGCTTTCCAACGCGCCCTTTCGACCGCCGGTGACCTGGATTGCGAGTTCCGCATCGTGCTGCCGAACGGAAGAGTGAGGTGGCTGACGGCTCAGGGGCGGGTGGTGCGCGATGCGGCTGGAGCGGTGTCCTACATGACCGGCGTGTGCTTGGACGTGACCGATCGACGGCTCATGGAGGAACGGCTGCGGCAGGCGCAGCGCATGGATTCCGTCGGTCAGCTTGCGGGCGGCATCGCCCACGAGGCCAACAACATGATGTCCGTTGTGCTGGGATGTGCCGATTACGTGCTCCAGCGGTCCGATCTGCCGGAGGCGGTACGACAGGATGTTGATCAAATCTGGCGAGCCGCCAAGAGAACCGCGGCCATCACTCAGCAACTCCTGGCGTTCAGCCGCCGCCAGATGCTTCAGCCTCAAACCGTGGACCTGAACACCATCGTTCGCGAACTGGAGCCGATCCTGGCACGGGCGGTGGGTGAGAGCAGAAACGTTCGCCTGCACCTCGCGCCGATGCTTGGTCCGGTGCGAGCGGATCCGGGTCAGCTGGAACAGGTTCTGATCAACCTGACCCTGAACGCCAGAGATGCGATGGGCGAAGGTGGCAGATTGACGATCGAGACCATGAACGTGACACTCGATGAATCGTATGTGACCAGCAAAGCCGTGGAGACTCTCGAGCCGGGCGAGTACGCCGCACTGATCGTAACCGACACCGGCCATGGCATGGACCGGGCCACGCTGTCGCGCATTTTCGAGCCATTTTTCACGACCAAGGGAGTCGGCCAGGGTACCGGATTGGGCTTGTCCACGGTGTACGGGATCGTGAAACAGAGCGGAGGATTCATCTGGGCGTACAGCGAGCCTGGCCTGGGCGCCACGTTCAAACTGTACTTCCCCCGAGTGCTACCAGCAGCGGAATTGCCGGAAGTCCGAACTGCGGCTCCAGCGGGGCGTACCGAGGAGGTGGTGCTCATCGCCGAGGACGAGCCGATGGTCCGGAACATCATGGCGCGCGCGCTGAGGGAATGTGGCTACACCGTGCTCGAGGCGGCCAATGGGGAGGAAGCCCTGACACTGCTGGAGAACGAGCATCAACCGATACATCTGATCGTTGCCGATGTGGTCATGCCGGACATGGGTGGGCGTGAGCTGGCCGCACGTGTCTCGCAACGCTGGCCCGAGGTCCCTGTTCTGTTCACCTCCGGCTATACCGGCCTGGACGTGGTACGCCGAGGCTTGCTGGAGGAAGGCCGGGAGTTCCTCCAGAAGCCTCTCTCGCCCGAGATCCTCGCCCGTAAAGTTCGAGACATGCTCGACGCCAAGCTGCCGATCCCATAGCACCCACATACGTAGCGATGCACAGATCGCAGCGCCTCAGCAGGCTGATCACCATGGTGCTCAGCTGCGTAGCTTTGGCTTGTCAGGATACAGTAACGCCCGGTGCTCCCGCCGATCCGCCGGGCGACATCACGGTCACCTATCTGTGCGGCAATAACTTCGACATTCGTAACGCAGGCACCAAAGCAGCCACAGCCCACTACGTGGTTCTTGGCACCACCGAGTCTGGCGACCTGCTCCTGCCCGGAGGGTTGGCTGGCGTTCCAAGCATCACTCGTCTGACAACGCTGGAGCGTGGCTCACTGCGGATTTCCCTTGGAGATTGGGAGACTGAGACCGTCGAAAACGGCTCACAAACCTGTCCTCCCAACGAGCTCGACCAGCCAGAGGCAAGCTCAGGGCAGTGGACGCGACCGTTACCGTGGCCTCATGTAGCGGTGCACTTGCATCTCCTTAGAAACGGACAGGTGCTTTCCTGGGGGCGGCAAGGGGCGCCGCAACTATACGATCCCGTCGAAGGAACGTTCAGCGAAGTACCCAGCTCCACCCATCTTTTCTGTGCGGGTCATGCCTTCCTGCCGGACGGCCGACTGCTGGTGAGCGGGGGCCACCTTGATGACCGGAAAGGTTTGCCGGATGCCAACGTGTTCGATCACAGTACCGGCAGCTGGATACCCATCCAGCAGATGAGCTATGCGCGCTGGTACCCGACGAACACTACGCTGGCCAACGGAGAGATGCTGAGTTTGGCCGGTACGGACGAAACCGGAAAGGATGTTGAGGTCCCGGAGGTCTGGAATGGAAGCTCCTGGCGTTCGCTGACCGGTGCTGCGCGTCGCCTGCCGTACTATCCTCGAACGTTCCTGGCTCCGAATGGACTCGTGTTCTATGCCGGTGAGCTGGAGCAATCCGCGTATCTGGATCCCTCCGGAGACGGCAGATGGATTCCGGTCGCCACGAGTCTCTATGGTCGTCGAGACTATGGCTCTGCAGTCATGTACGCACCCGGCAAAGTCATGATTTTGGGTGGAAGTGATCCTCCAGACGGAGAGCCGACCAGCAGCGTCGAGCTGATCGACCTGAACGAGACCGCGCCCCGCTGGCGCTATACTCAGCCGATGTCTCATGCCCGCCGTCATCTCAATGCCACCTTGTTGCTGGACGGCCAGGTACTGGTGACTGGAGGAACCCGATCAGCGGGGTTCAGCGATCGATCAGGTGCAGTGCACGCGGCGGAGTTATGGGATCCTGCGAAGGAAGAATGGACGCTACTTGCCGACAACCAGGTGAGCCGAGTCTATCACTCGACTACGCTGTTGCTGCCTGACGGGCGCGTGCTCCATGCCGGGAGCGGTGACGGACCGGGTGTGCCGCGTGAGCTCACGGCCGAGTTCTTCTCTCCTCCGTATCTCTTCTGGGGGGCACGCCCGGTTATCGATGACGTACCCGAGACCATCTCGTACGGCCAACTGTTCGCCATTGCCACTCCCGATGCGGGACAGGTCATTCGGGTCACCTTCCTGCGCCTACCGTCCGTCACCCATGCCTTCGATCAAAGCCAGCGGTTCATGGAGCTCGCATTCCGGCGCACCGCCGGAGGGCTCACCGTCACCGGTCCCACTGCGAACGTCGTGGCGCCTCCCGGACCCTATCTTCTTGCCGTGGTGAACAGCGCCGGTATCCCCTCCGTCGCCCGCATCCTCGAGCTCAGATGATCAGGGCCCTGCCACGCCCGGTGCCGGCGTGGTGAGCGTCTCCACCGGCGTCACGGTGCCGTGTTTCCTCCCCAGCATCATGACTGCGTCCTGGCGATCGCGCTCGGAGCGGTAGATCGCAAACAGCGTCGACCCCGAGCCGCTCATTCGGCAGACGAGGGGCCGAGTAGACACCAGGGCCTCGAAGGCGGCGCGGATCTCGTGATGGCGGTTGAATACCGGAGCCTCAAAATCGTTGCCTGCCATCCGTGCCACGTCTCCCCAGCGAGCAACGGAGTCCAGATCCAGGGCGACAGCGCCTCGACGCCATGACGCCTCTCTGGCCGAATCCAGCCACGCGTAGGCCTCCCTGGTGGGAATAGAAATGGCTGGAGTGACGAGCAGAACATACGATGCCGGTAGTGGCGGCAGCCGAATCATGCGCTCACCGCGGCTCCATGCCAGCGCAAGTGGCGCACCGGCGAAGAAGAACGGCACGTCGCTTCCAAGCTGAGCGGCAAACTGAAGCAGTTCGTGACGCGGTACCGCGTCACCGGCCAGGCGGTTGACGGCATGAAGCACGGCGGCCGCATCGCTCGACCCCCCACCCAGTCCTGCCCCTACCGGGATTCGTTTAGTGAGGGAGAGATGGACCGCGAACCTGTCACCGGTCGCTTCGAGCACACGGCTGGCTGCCCGCACCGCCAGGTTCTCGGCAGCAGGGCCTACATCGGCTCCGGTGACGT
>DATADG010000354.1:0-10479 GCA_036258655.1 Gemmatimonadales bacterium
CAGGTGAACGCGACCGGGCCGTGGAAGCTCATTTACGTGAACCCGGCCGATGACCCTCGGAAGGAGAAGTCGTAACGGCTTTCGTATGAGCTACGCGATGGCTCCGCCGTAGTTGCGGGCGCCAGCCAGCAGGAGCAGCGCCAGTACAATCGCCACCAGGTCTTCGGCCAGCGCGACCGGAAGATCCCTGATCTCCAGGTCGCGCACGAGCTTTCTTCTGACCTCGTAGCCGGTGAATGCGCCGGCTACGGCGCCGATGCTGCCCATTCCCGCACCCGCCAGCAGAGAGCCTCCAGCCGAGACTGTGAGGCAGGCACCTGCCAGGGCACCCATCAGAATGCGCCCGACCAGCGGCCCGGCCCTGGTACGATTCGGCGTGCGAGGCAGCTTGTCGGCCACATACTCCGCCACCGCGAGGATGGAGAATACCGCGACGGCTGCAGTCGTATTCATAAATGACAGAGGAGAGCCGCTCAGGTTCAGCCATCCCAGGTACGCCGCCCAGCTTACCGCGGCAGGACCGGTCATCGATCGCAGCCCGGCAACGATGCCGATTGCGGCGGCAAAGGCAAGAGTGTAGATGCTGATCACCGGTGCGGGGTCCGGGAACGTCACCAGAGCTCCACTCAGAACGGAATAGCGAACATGCTCGCAACACGAACGCTCGGCAACCAGGGGCTCACCGTGTCCACCCTCGGTCTAGGTTGCATGGGGATGAGTCAATCCTACGGATCGCCGGAGGAACGGGACGATCGCGAATCGATTGCCACTATTCACCGCGCTATCGAGCTCGGCGTGACTTTCTTCGATACCGCTGAAGTGTACGGACCCTATACCAATGAGGAGTTGCTTGGCCGTGCGCTGCGGGGAAGGCGGGAGGGATTGGTCATCGCCACGAAGTTTGGCTGGAAAATCGAAGGAGGAAAGAGCGTTGGCCTTACCAGCCGCCCGCCGGACATACGACGCGCGGTGGAGGGCTCACTTCGCCGACTCGGCACGGATCGGATCGATCTGCTCTACCAGCACCGGGTGGATCCTCAGGTACCCATCGAGGACGTGGTTGGGACAATGGCCGACCTGATCGGCGAGGGAAAGGTGCGCTTCCTCGGACTCTCCGAGGCAGGCGAGAGCACCATTCAGAGGGCGCACAGGGTACACCCCATTTCGGCCCTGCAGAGCGAATACTCCCTCTGGGAACGGAACCTCGAGCCCAGCATAATTCCTCTGCTCCGGGAACTGAACATCGGATTGGTGCCGTTCAGTCCGCTCGGCCGAGGATTTCTCACCGGGACGGCAAAACGAGCCGAGGAGTATCCTCCGGGCGATTACCGCCGGGGCGATCCTCGATACCAGGGAGCGAACTTCGATGCCAACATGCGTGCCGCGGCCGCGGTCCACGAGCTGGCGCGGAAGAAAGGCGTTACCCCGGGACAGATCGCCCTTGCCTGGCTGCTGCACAAGGGCGAGGACCTGGTCCCGATTCCTGGCACCAAACGGCGAACTTACCTGGAGGAGAACGTCGGCGCCGCGGACATCCGGCTCACCCAGGGCGAGATAGCGGCACTCGATGCCGCTCTCCCACCGGGGAGCGTTGCCGGGCCGCGATACGGCGAGGAAATGATGAGTTTGGTCGACAGGTAAACTCCCTCACGGATATTCCCCGCCACCGCCACCACCATCTCCGCCAGCACCGGCGGTGACATTTACGACCCCAGTCATCCCGGAGTGAAGGGTGCACTGATAGTTGTAGGTCCCTGCGGTCGCGAAGGTTTGCTCGAACGTGCCTGAGGTCCGGTCCCCGGAATCTGGAATGCCTGGATCGGCAAAGGTGACGTTGTGCGCGACGCCGCCCGAATTCCACTGCCAAATCACGGTGCCACTGACCGGCACAGTTGCGTTTGAGGGGCTAAAGTTATTGTTCTGCACTGTTACGGTGACATCTGCCCCACCGTTGGTCGGCCCACTGGGCTCGTCGTCCCCTCCACAGCCTAACAAGGCGAAAATGGCTGCGAGCGGGAGCATGAAGTTTCGTGTCATAGACATTGAGAAGGGCATGGTAAATCTCCGCAGGCCGGTTCGGTTGACCTCGGCCGGAACGGTGTGCACGTTGAACGTAGCTCCTCGCGTCGGGCCACGAGGCGGACTGTAAGGCCATGCTAGCGCCGCACCTCGGCACGGTCTTGCAGCAGGGTAGCCGAGTTGAAGCCCCATAGCGATATGTGCTGGCGGCCACGCCGAGGGCGTCACCATATGAAACCTAGGGAACCTCTGGAGGTGCGGGCATGGTGCGCAGGAACAGCTCGGCGCCGGAATCCATTCGCGTACAGCGGGTAGAGGCAGGCGGCTTCACCGTAACGGAAGGGATGCACCGCCGAGGCGCGGCCCTTCCCTGGCATCACCACGAGACGCCCACCATCTGTTTCGTCCTCCATGGCGCCTTCACCGAAATATGGCGCGGCGGCTCCGTGTCATGCAGCAGCTCCACCCTGAAGATAACGCCTGCCGGGGAGCGTCACTGCGATCACTTCAGCCTGAGCGATGTCCGAGGCCTCCTGATCGAGGCGGACGATCGGCAGGTGGCCGCCATCAGGCCGTATTCAGCGGTACTGGACGAGAGACTCTCGTTCCACGGTGGACTCCTGTCCGCGATTGGCTGGCGGGTACACCATGAAATGCAGCGTATGGACTCCAGCGCCCCGATTGCAATCGAGGGGCTGTTGCTCGAGCTCATTGCCGCGGCGTCGCGCCTGCGGCAGCAGAACGGCGGAAGGGATCACCGGCCTCGATGGCTGGAGGAGGCACGGGAACGAATCCACGCGGAGCTCGCCTCCCGGCCCAGTCTGAGCGGCCTGGCGGAGGCAGTCGGGGTGCATCCGGTCACGTTGGCGCGTGCCTTCCGCCGCGCATTCGGCTGCACCGTGGGAGAGTACATCCGCAACCTCAGACTGGAACGAGCGGCCCACCAGCTCACACAGACCGAGATGTCCTTGGCGGAGATAGCGCTGGACGCCGGCTTCTCGGACCAGAGTCACTTCTCGAATCTGTTCCGGCACCGCACCGGACTGCCACCCTCGAGATATCGGCAGGTAGTCCGATCCGCGTGATGAAAGTGAAACACAAAAGTTAAGAGTGAAGGGTGTGTTCACCTTTACTTTTCAACTTTCACCATTCGCTGCACTACAGCCGTTCAAACCGACTCAGATCTTGCAAGACCCGTGTCCCGGTATCGGGCTATGTACAGGAATGCCGCGCCGCTATCGGAGTCTCATAGCTGCCTTCGCCTCGGCACTCGTTCCTACGGTGGGCGTCGCCCAGACGGTGCTCGAACGGAGCCCTAACCTGGCCGGCGCATGGACCGGAGCCTCGGGGGTCCTGCACTTCAATTTTCTGCATCGCTTCTCGATCAGCTCGGCTCCCGAGCGAAAGGTCACCAGCACTCCAACGTTCCTTCTTGCCGCCGGTCTTCCCTACCGCACTCTCGCGGGCGTGCACTACGCCACCAACTCAGAGCTTTCACCCCGGTATCCTAACGAGTGGGAGCTGTTCGGCCGGTTCGCTGCAGTGGATCAGGAGACAGGGGCGCCGGTAGATGCATCGATTCAGGTCGGCTACAACCTTGCGGCCGAAGGCTTGGACGGAGAGGCGGCTGTCGCCCGTCGCCAAGGTGCGCTACGCGTCCTGGCGGCCGTACGTTTGCTCGCGGATCCTGAAGGCGGTGGTGCCGATGTGGCGCTCGGAACGGGGGTCGTCGCGCGGCTGACCCGCCATCTCGGAGTGTCGGCAGACGTCGTAGCGGTGACGGACCGCGGACCAGGTGAGAGAGTGGCGTGGGGGGCAGGACTCAATCTGGCGATTCCGCGTACGCCACACACGATCTCGCTCCATGCTACCAACGTTAACAATGCGACGCTCCAGAGCTCATCTCGCGGAACCAACGAGACGCGCTACGGCTTCGAGTTCACCATCCCGCTCACGCTGAGCCGTTACTTCGGACGCGAGCCGACCCGGCCTGCCGTGTCACCGATGCGAGCAGACACGGCGGCCACCGCCGGGGATATTACCACCGCCCTGATGCACGACTTCCTCTTCCGTCCCGCCCGGCTCGAGGTCAAGGCGGGAACTACCATCGTGTGGACCAACCAGGGGCAGGTGGTACACACGGTCACCGCGGACGACGGCAGCTTCGATTCCGGGTCCGTTGAGCCGGGACAGCAGGACAGAATCACCTTTTCTCGTCCGGGAACGTACGCCTACCATTGCACGCCGCACCCGTTCATGCGGGGGGAGATCGTCGTTCGTTGAGGAAAACGCTATGGGATGTGGGCTATGAGCGGCTGTGGAGCGGGAAGCACAGCTGGTCTCTGTGGCTCAGGATCGCGCTGTGTCTAGTGAGTCCGGCATTGATCGGCTGCTTCTCGGAGCGGGAAGGCACGGCTCCCGTCGAGGGTGTCTGCAGCGTGGAGCTGGGAGAAGGGCTCCCCGGATCGACGGTGGTCCTGATGCGAAGATTCGCGTTTGAGCCGGCGGAGGTGCGCGTGAGTCCTGGCGAACGGGTCACCTGGATCAACTGCGATCCGGATGAACACACCAGCACCGCGGACAACGGTCAATGGGCCTCGCCTTTGCTTGCGTCCGCCGCAGTGTTTACCGCCACTTTCCCTTCACCTGGCGACTTTCCCTATCACTGCGAGCCGCATCCCTTCATGACCGGCAGAATCATCGTCGAATAAAAATAGAATGCCGCCACAGCTGAGCCGCGACGGCATTCTGTAGTCCCGGAATTCGGTCGCTACCGTTCGTGCCGTTCCGGCCCAGGCTCGTGCTCGAGGCCGCCGCTTGCCGCCGAGCCGAACTTCGGGGCGGTGATGCCGTGGCTCACCGTGAACGGTGGTTCTTGTCGCTCGAGCCGGTCGTAGTACCGGGCGGGATTGGCCTCGAACTCCCGCCGGCATTCGTCAGAGCAAAAGAACACATCTTGAGACTCATAGGTCGTACTGCCTGCGGCGTCGTCGGGATCGACCATCATACCGCAGACCGGGTCCTTGACTTCAGGCATAGCAGCAACTCCTGGTTGAACAACTATTTCCAGTCTGACAGCCGATCCAGGAGCGATCTGTGAGGCGGGTCACGCTGCGGGGAGGCGGCGTCGCGAACAGCTAAATAGCCAACAGCGACTAGCCCACCCCCCAAAAAAGACGACGGCCCACCTTCCCCGAAAGGAAAGTGGGCCGCCAGCACGCTGGCTACCCGGAGTCGGAGAATTCACTTCCCCGTTCTTCTTCTCTCGGCCACCGCAATTGGTTTGCGGTGCGGCCTCGAGAGCTCCGGCTTCCATCCCCAGATGGCTTGCATTCCATCTGGTTCACCAGCGCGAGCGCTGTAAGTCGGTTGGATCGCGGATCAACCTCTTACATTGCACGTTGCCGCGCTACTGCAACGTGGACGAGACGCGCGATTGGTCTCGTCTCTCCGATTCGAAACCGATCAACTTTTCGAATCGGCGACGACACTATAAGAAAGTGTTCTCATTCGCGCAAGAGGCTGCTACTTATCCACTTAGACACACATTACGAACATTGTCAACAACTCTAAAGGAGCGTTCCTCGGAACGCTCCTTTAGATGATTGCTATCGCGAACTCACTACTTCTCGCGATCGCTTCTACCCACCATCTCCTTGCGAAGCACCTGCTCGGGTTTGACTCCGACTCGTCGCCCGATCTCTTTGGCCTCTTCGAAGTGCTGCTCCAAAGTGGGCAGCCCGCGATTCACCAGCTGTCGCACAGGTGCCGAGCGACTCTGACGGCCTTCCTTGCGCCAGTAGCTGACGTTCTGGTGCTGCTGCATTACCAGTGTCATGTAGACCCGATCGAAGTTCCGATCGTTTGCCTTCTCCAGCTGCTCCAGCTTCACCCGATGCCGGGGACCCATACCCCGCTCAGCAAGCCGGAAATCGTTTTCCGCAGCCATATTGACCCACTGATTCTGCAGGCGGGTATGATCCTCGACCTCCTGCTCTGCAAACTGCCTGACTTCGCGATTGTTTGCTCTCCGTCGGGCCAGCTCACCCAACTCGATCAGCAGTGTGTTATCGGCGCCCACGTCCCGGATGAACTCAGCGTCTGCCCGGACGTTGCCCTGTTTGCCGCGGTCCCGCCGATCGCGGTCGGTCCGATCGTCGCCGGCGATGTCAGGAGTATCCGCGTCGACTTGGTTTCCGATCTGAGTCGACAAGCTCAGGTGCTGCTGAAGCACCGGCAGGCTGTTGGTCGCCAGCGTCCGCAGCTGCGCGGATCTGGCGGACTGACTTTGACGCTGAAACTCGTTCACGTCGTTCCGGTGTACCCTGATCATGTGACTCATGTATGCCCGGTCAAACTCCGCTCCAGACAGCTGCTCGATCCGATCCGCCTGCTGCTTGTCCGCTACACCCATACCAGGAGGAATGGTCTGCCCACCAGCCGATGCGGCAGCGGTCAGTTGATTCTGAAGGTTCGTGTGGTCCGTGACCATCCGCTGGCCGAACTGCTTGACCGCCGAGCTGGACGCCTTGGTCTGGGCCATTTGACCGAGGCGGATCTCCATCATGTTCGCGCTGGAGGCCTCGATGATGAAGGGCATATCCGCCTGGATATCTGCTGTGGTCCCCTGCGTGGTCACTGTGCCCGGCTGAGTCGCCACCGGAGGAGTCCCGGTCGTGACCGGCGGATTCTGCGTTTGTGTCGGAGTTGTCGTGGGCGTGGTGGTCGCAACTCCCGTATTCACGCCTATCTGGTTGGCAACCTGGACTGCCATGTTCAGATGACGCTGCAGTACCGGAAGGCCGTTGCTCGCGACCTGCCGTGCCTCCACCGAGCGGGCCGATTGCGCCATGCTCTGGAACTCGGCGACGTCCTGCTGATGGTGCCGCACAATCGCCGTCATGTAGCCGCGGTCGAACTCCGCTCCATTCAGGTCTTCCAAGCGCTCCAGCTCGTCCTCGTCAGTGTCCGTCATGCCCGGCCTGAACGTGCCGCTCTTGGAGATAACCGAGGTGAGTTGATTTTGCAGGTTGGTATGATCGGTGACCATCTGCTGCCCGAACTGTTTGACGGAGGGGTTCGTGGCCTTGGACTGCGCCAGCTGTCCCGCCCGGATTTCGAAGAGATTGCTGGAGGCGGCATCGAAAATGAACCTGCTGTCCTGCCGCAGCGCCTCCGCCTGTGCATGAAGCTGAACCCGGGGCACGGCCGTGACGGCGATCAGCATTCCGCCGGCCATTGCCATGAGTCTTCGTACCGACATGAGACCTTCCTTCCTTTTTCTGTGCGTGACCGAACCTCAGTCGTGCGCCCGTCGGCGACACGAGACTCGAAGAAACTCGACCGGGCTGAGGATACGGCGCGGACCCGAGCGGTGATGTGACCTCACGCACTTGGCTGCCGATCCTGCCCAGGCCGGTGCTGAGCAACTCTCGGACCATACCCACCCCGGGTAGTTAAGTTGTGCTCCCACAAATGCATGCTCGTACGGCTCGGCAAGGTAGACTTGCTGGCGGAGAGTTTCCGATCCTCCTGTGGAGATCTGTGTCATCAAATGAGTACGGCTGGGTGGAACGCTGCTATCCTTCTGGAGCCCTCGGAGACATCTCGGATTCGACCATGACACCTCTCTCCCGCCGGAGCCTCCTCCGGAACGCACTCGCAGCCGCTACAACCCTGGTCTTCCCGACCCCAGTGCTGGCATGTGGTAGAGAACTGGCCCGTAGCTTGAGCCCCGACCACGAGCGGCTGGACCGATGGACTCGTTCGCTTCGCAAAGTGTCTACCGGTCATGCACCGCCCCTGGGACGCAGTGCTATTCGGGTGGGGGAGTTGGCAATAGGCACTCCCTACGAAGCTTCTACGCTCGACCGCTATCTGCATGCTGGGGGCACTCCAAGACGGGAGCCTCTGACACTCAGCCTCACGCGATTTGACTGCGTCACTCTGGTCGAGGCTTGTTTGGCAGTGGCTCGGCTCGCTAATGAGGAGGAGCCCCCGACATGGGAGCGCTTCGGGCGAGAGATCGAGCGCATGCGCTACCGGGCTGGGCAGCGGCGGGGCTACACCTCCCGCCTGCATTATTTCAGTGAGTGGATCGCCGACGGGCAAACACGAGGGCTGGTGAGAGATCTGGGCGCGGAGCTGGGCGGGGCTGAAGACCGGCGCCCGCTGCGCTTCATGACCATGCATCGAGCGAAGTACCCCGCCCTGAGCGACGCTCAGGTGTTCCAGGAGATTAGCGCCATCGAGCGCCGGCTCGACGCCTCCCCCCGGAGGGTCATACCAATGAAACGAATTCCCCAGGTTGTGAGTCGTATCGAAACAGGCGACGTGCTGGCATTCGCGACCGAGATACCCGGATTGGACGTGACCCATTCAGCATTTGCCTATCGTGACCGGGATGGGATCCTCCGAGTTCTCCATGCTCCACTATCTGGTGGAGTTGTGGAGATAACTCAGGCTACACTTCCGGAGTATGTCGCTGGAATCCGCCGAGCAACCGGCATCCTGGTTGCCCGGCCGCTCCGAGGATAACAGAACTCCATGCACGAATGGCAGGTGAGCAGGCGCAGGATGATCGGCGCCTTGGCGGGAGGTGTAGCAGCGGCCGTGCTTCGCCCACTCGAAGGGTTGGCACGGGCCGCTCCTATGACCAGACCGATACCCTCCACCGGTGAACAGCTGCCCGTAATCGGGCTCGGCAGCTGGATCACCTTTAACGTGGGGAACGATCCCGAGCTGCGGGAAGAATGCGTTCAGGTCATGCGCGCTTTCTTCAATAGCGGAGGTCGGGTCATCGACTCCTCGCCTATGTACGGTTCGTCCCAGGAGGTCATCGGCTATGGTCTCCAGAGACTCGGGCGCGCCGGCGCCCTGTTCTCGGCGGACAAGGTCTGGACCTCCTCCAACGGCCCGGCTCAGATCGAGGAGTCGAGAGCACACTGGGGCATTCGCCGTTTCGACCTCCTTCAGGTTCACAATCTTCTTTCCTGGGAATCGCATCTTCCGACTCTGTTTGCCATGAAGGCCGATGGGCGGGTTCGATACGTGGGTATCACCACCTCCGAGGGTCGACGCCACGACGAGTTCGAGAAAATAATGGCCAGCCAGCCGCTCGACTTCGTGCAGGTCAGCTACAATGTGCTCGATCGTGACGTCGAGCGCCGCATCCTCCCGCTGGCCCAGGCTCGCGGTATTGCAGTGATCATCAATCGGCCGTTCCGCCAGGGCGACTTGATCCGGAGCGTTGAACGACACCCGCTTCCCGCCTGGGCAGCCGAATTCGGCGCCGCCAACTGGGCTCAGTTCCTGCTCAAGTTCATCGTCTCGCACCCGGCTGTTACCTGCGCCATTCCGGCCACAAGCCAGGTGGCTCATGTGAAGGAGAACATGGGGGCAGCCTGGGGAGCGTTGCCGGATGCTGCCATGCGCAGGCGCATGATTGCCCACGTGGAAGCGCTGTGAATGCCGGAGTGGTGGAGCTACTCTCTTTCGGACTTTCTGCTGTTCTCGCCCCGAACCTACTATCGATTGGTCGGACGCTATAATGCGGCCGTGTGGCCGGCCCATCTGGCGACAGCCGCGCTCGGGTTGGTGATCCTGTTCCTGCTACGGCAGCAGTCGATCCGACGGCGAGCCGGCATGTTCGGTGTCCTCGCGCTGCTGTGGGCCTGGATCGCGTGGGCATTTCTCTGGAAGCGGTATGCGGAGATCAACTGGGTAGCCGTCTATTTCCTCCCATTGTTCGCGCTCGAGGTGCTGCTGCTTGGCTGGGCTGCCCGGGTGAAAGAAGAACTTCAGCTTCAGGAGAATGCGCGAGCGGCGTACCTCATCGCCGTCGCGCTCGTTCTGGGCGCGCTACTCGGGTATCCGGCGCTCGCTTTGCTAGCTGGACGACCGTGGCATCAGTCGGAGGTTTTTGGTATTGCACCAGATCCCACAGCTATTGCAACACTTGGCGTAGTCGCTCTTCCCACCGGACGGGTCCAGTGGGAGCTCGTGCCAGTCCCTGTCCTCTGGTGTGTCTTCAGTGGCCTGACGCTCTGGGCCATGGAATCGCCGGAGGCGTGGGTCCCGCCGAGTGCGGCGGCGCTGGCCGTTCTGGTAGCGCTGTGGCGGAGCCTGCGGCACTCGAGCGAACGGCGTCAGCAGGCTGGCACGCCAATCCCGCCGCGGACGTAAGCCGGAGGGAAAGAGGAGCGGATGGCTCGAAAGCAGCTTGCGTTGTTTGCAGCGGGGTCTACACTGCCCGAAGGATTTCGCTACCAAGCGGAAGTGATCTCGGTGACTGCCGAACAGGAGCTTCTGGGAAACATCCGGGACCTTCCGTTCAAGGCCTTCGAGTTCCAGGGTTTTGTCGGCAAGCGGCGCACCGTCTCTTTCGGCTGGCACTATGATTTCAATGAAGGGATTCTCCGGCCCGCGGAACAGATTCCCGACTTTCTACTTTCCCTACGA
>DATADG010000355.1:0-14353 GCA_036258655.1 Gemmatimonadales bacterium
CGAGAAGGTTGCGGCCCAGCTTCGGGCGGGTCTTTCGCGACAGGGTCTGCTGGAAGTGATGCCACTGCCGATGACTCCGCCGGATGGTCCTGGTAGTGTGCCGCTGGCGAACCCGCTCTCGAGCACCGAAGACCACCTGCGACGGCGTCTGCTGCCCGGACTCGTGCGTCTCGTCGAGGGAAATTGGACCAAGCATGTGGCCGACGTGCGGTTGTTCGAGATCGGGACTGTCTTCATCGCCGCTCAGCCAGGCGAGCCGCCGCACGAAGAGCGGCATGTAGCGGCGGTGCTCACTGGACGCCGCTATCCTCCTCACTGGTCAGGTAGCAGCGAGGTCAGGCTGGATCATTGGGATCTGAAGGGGCAATTCGAGTCGGCTGTCGCTCTAGCGGTTCCGGGTGGCGTGGTGCAGGTTGAAGGGTCCGGATGGATTGCACGCGATCCTCGAGGCCGGGTCGTTGGTCATGCGAACCAGCTCGAGGCCGACGCGCCGCCCTGGGCGGCTCCGCTTTTCGGATTCGAGCTGGTCATCGATCCGAGTGGCCGTATCCCGGTGCGCTTCACCCCGCTCCCGATTACGCCGTCGTCCGAGCGGGTCCTGGCTCTGCTGCTGCCAGAAGGCACCACGACCGCCCAGGTCGAGGAGCTGCTCCGTCGATCCGGCGGGGTGCTGCTGGAGTCCATCGCGATCGAGAGCGACTATCGTGGCCCGGAGCTCCCGCTGAACACGCGGAGCGTGGCCTTCCGGCTCACGTTCAGAGCTCCGGATCGGACGCTGCGCGACGCCGAGATAGACGAAATCGAGCGGCGCCTGCTCTCAGCGTTGGGCAGTGAACTGAAAATCCAGCGCCGCGAAGCCGGCGCGGGAGGCAGCTGACAGTGACCGTGACTTACTACGAACGTCCCGACCAGAAGGCCCTGCGAGAGCTCGAGCAAGTAGTCCAGCATCTGGCCGAGGAGCTGGCCGGCTGGCGGCGTCGGACCCTGAAGGCAGAAGCCGAGCTGCAACAGGCGCGAGAGAACGGTGGCGTGCTCGCTGGTCCCGAGCTCACGCAGGCGCGCCAAAGGGTGATCGAGTTGGAAACTGAGAATCAGGCGCTCCGGCTGCGCATCGAATCAGCGAAAGATCGGCTGCGAGCCATCGCCGGTCGACTCTCGTTCCTGGAACAGCATGGTGGAGGGAACGCTGCGTGACCACGACCAAGAACGCGGTCCGGGTATTCATCGGCGGAGAGGAATACACCGTCCGCTCGGAAGTGCCACCCGAGTACACCCGTGAGGTGGCCGCCTATCTCGATGCGGCACTCAAACGGGTCCGCGACAGCCTGCCGATGGTGGAGTCACACAAAGCCGCCATTCTCGCGGGCCTCGCCATAACGGACGAGCTGTTCCAGGCCCGGCGCGGGGATCAGGAAGTTGCTGCCCGCCTCTCGGCCATGGCAGACGATCTCGCCCGCCTTCTTCCGCCCGCCAAACGCGGTACGCGCGCAGCTTCCTGAGGAGAGTGGTCGATGCTGCAATCGCTCCTCCTGCCCGTGCTCGCGGGGGTGGCGGCTGGACTGGCTGCCGCCCTGGCGTTCATCCTCCTCTACACCCGAAGCCAGCGCCGCAGCGCCACCAGCGTGCTCGCCGTCGCCCGAGCGGAAGCCGATCGGCTCCGGGCGGAAGCCTTGCGGGAGGCCGAATCCGCAAAGTCCGACCTGCTGCTCACCGGCAAGATGGAAACGCTCAAACTGCGGGAGGATCTCGATCGCGAGATCCAGCGGCGGCGGGAAGAGTGGGAGCGGCTCGAGCGTCGGGCCGAGGAGCGGACCCGCACCCAGGACCGCAAACTGGAGGAGATTGAGGCCCGCGAGCGAACGGCGGTCAAGCGCGAAGAGGCGCTGACCCAACGGGAGCAGAACCTGCTGCATCGTGAAGGCGAGGCCGACCGTCTGGCTCAAGAACAGCGGCTCAAACTGGAGCGAATTGCAGGACTCACCGCCGAAGAAGCGCGGCGGGAGATGATGCAGCGGATCGAGGATGAGGCGCGAGGCCAGGCTGCGGCACTGGTGCGAGAGATCAAGGAGCAGGCTCGCCGCAGCGCCGATCGCGACGCCCGGCGAATCATTTCGATGGCCATCCAGCGCCTCGGGGCAGAGCATACCGCCGAGAGCACGGTGGCGGCGGTGGCGCTGCCCAGTGACGAGATGAAAGGCCGCATCATCGGGCGTGAGGGGAGAAATATTCGTGCCTTCGAGACCGCGACCGGCGTCGACGTCATCATCGACGATACCCCGGATACCGTGATCGTCTCCTGCTTCGATCCAATCCGTCGTGAAGTCGCCCGACGCTCGCTCGAGGCTCTCATCACCGACGGCAGAATCCATCCCGGCCGAATCGAAGAAATCGTACTCAAGGTCCAGCGGGAGCTCGATGCGCAGCTGATAGAGCTGGGTGAACAGGCCGCCTACGACACCGGCGTTCACGGCCTGCACGCGGAGCTGATCAAGCTGGTCGGCCGCATGCGGTATCGCACCTCGTACGGGCAGAACATCCTCGACCATTCGAAGGAAGTGGCCTGGCTCGCCGGGATGATGGCGGCGGAGCTTCACCTGGACGTGGCGCTGGCCAAGCGCGGAGGGCTCCTGCACGATATTGGGAAGGTCCTCACCCACGACACCGAGGGCACCCACGTGGAGCTCGGGGTCGAGGTCTGCCGGAAATACGGCGAGAGCCCAGCGGTGATCAACTGCATCCAGGCTCATCACGACGATGTGCCGCACGAGTCGGCGGAATCGGTGCTGGTCCAGGCCGCCGACGCCATCAGCGGTTCACGCCCGGGAGCCCGCCGCGAAGCGTTCGAGACCTACGTCAAGCGGCTCACCCGGCTGGAGGAAATCGCCAATGGGTTCGAAGGGGTCGAAAAGAGTAGCGTCATCCAGGCAGGCCGGGAGATTCGCGTGGTGGTCACCCCAGACCGGATAGACGATGGCGCGGCGGCGCAGCTGTCGGAATCCATTGCGCGCAAAATCGAGAGCGAGCTGCAGTACCCCGGGCAGATCAAAGTCGTGGTCATCCGGGAAACCCGAGCGGTTGGCTTTGCCCGATGAGCGCCCGGATCCTGGATGGAACCGTGATCGGCCAGGCAATCCGCGCCGAAGTGGCGGCCGAGGTCCAACGCCTTTCCCAGGGTGGAAGAAAGCCGGGATTGGCTGCGGTCCTGGTGGGCGAAGACCCGGCTAGCGCCGTGTACGTGCGCTCCAAAGGGAAAGCCTGTGAGGAGGCCGGCATGCATTCGGTTACTTTGCGGCTGCCGGTTTCAACCACCGAGGACGAGCTCCTGGAGACGGTCGATCGGCTGAACGCCGATCTTCAGATCCACGGTATTCTGGTGCAGTTGCCGCTGCCCAAACACATCAATGCAGAGAAGGTGCTCCGGCGAATCGACCCGGCCAAGGATGTGGACGGCTTCCACCCGGTCAACGTCGGTAAATTGGTAGTAGGGGACAAAACCGCCTTCCGTCCGGCGACGCCCTACGGGGTGCAGCAGATGCTGATCCGGTCGGGCATCGAGACTCGCGGTGCGCATGCGGTCATCGTCGGCCGGTCGAATATCGTCGGCCGTCCGATGGCTAATCTCCTCATCCAGCAAGGGCCTGGAGGGGACGCCACGGTGACGGTCTGCCACAGCCGAACGCGCGACCTTCCGGCGGTCACCCGCACGGCCGACATTCTGATCGCCGCCATTGGTAAGGCGGAGTTCGTGACAGCCGACATGGTCCGGCCGGGCGCCGTGGTTATCGACGTCGGGATCAACCGAGTCGACGACTCCACCCGTCCTCGCGGGTACCGCCTGGTTGGCGACGTCGCCTATGGACCCGTCTCCCAGATCGCATCTGCGATCACGCCGGTGCCTGGCGGCGTTGGACCAATGACGATTGCCATGCTGTTGCAGAACACCTTGCAGGCCATGCAGCAGACGACGCTCGATTAGCCCAGTCGAACTCTGGCCATGAACTATTCACCCCGAAGCCACGAAGAGCGCGAAGGCACCAGGCTTTTGCCGGCGGCTCGAGCCACTGTATGACGGTATCACTCGCTCTGGACACCCCGTCCGCCAAAGATCAGGTCTGGTCCGTCGGCCAGCTGAACGCGTCGGTCAAGCGGCTCATCGAGAGTCACGCGAGCCAGCTGTGGGTTCGGGGCGAGGTGGTTCAATGTAAGGTGTACGCCAGTGGCCACTGGTACTTCACCTTGCGTGACGGCAGGAGTCAGGTCCGCTGCTGCATGTTCCGGCTCAATACCATGCGAGCAGGGAAGCCGCCCGGTGACGGTACCGAGGTCTTCGTGCTGGGAAGGCCATGTCTATACGAGGAGAAGGGCGAGTTCCAGCTGATCGTGTCCCGGATGCTCCCGACGTCAGCACTCGGACGGCAGCAGCAGGAGCTGGAGCGGGTGCGGGCCATTTTGCAGCAGGATGGTCTGTTCGATCCGGCACGCAAGCGTCCACTCCCCGCCTACGCCTCTACCATTGCACTGGTGACCAGTCGCGATGGTGCTGCCGTCCACGATGTCGCCACTGTGATTCGGAAGCGCTGGCCGTGCGCCCGGCTGTTGGTGATCGGCGCCCGGGTTCAGGGCGAGGGCGCAGTAGATGAGCTTGTTCGGGCCCTTCGCCTGGTCAACCGAATGCCAAGAGTGGATCTGTGTATCATTGGCCGGGGTGGCGGCGGACGGGAAGACCTGGCAGCGTTCAACACCGAGCCGGTCTGCCGCGCCCTTGCTGACGTGCGGGTGCCCACGATATCTGCAGTCGGCCACGAGATCGACATTTCGCTGACGGATCTGGTTGCCGATGTTCGCGCTGCGACACCTTCGGCGGCCGCGGAGCTGGCGGTGAGCGACCGCCGGGACGTGCTCCGCTCGCTGGACGAGCTCTCGGTGCGTCTGGCCGCCGCTTTGAATGGTCGAACCCGACTTGCCCGCGAGCGACTGGCCCGGAGCGCTGACCGGCTGGCAACCTCGCTGGAAGCAGGACTCCAGGAGAAGCGGAGCGTGATCGAACGTCTCGCAGCACAGCTGGACGCGCTCAGCCCGTTGCGGGTCCTCAGCCGCGGTTATTCCGTGGCCATGAGTGAAGACGGCCGGGTGCTCAAGCGACGCGCGGACTTCCTGCCTTCCGAGGTATTCCGCCTGCGCGTCTCCGATGGCGACCTCCGCGCCCGGGTGGAGCCGACATGAGCGGAGATCAGTCCACCCGTCCCCTGGCGGATGAGCTCGCCCGCTTGGACGAGATCGTGCGCAAGCTCGAGGCTGAGGATATGGAGCTCGATGCCGCCCTCGCTCTCTTCGAAGAGGGTGTAACCCGGCTCCGGGCGGCTCGAGAGCGTCTCGCGGCGGCGGAGCTCAAAGTGCAAGCGGTCCTTCAGGAGGCGGGTGGAGACATCAGGCTCACCAAGCTCGATGCCTGAGACGGCATTCAGGGCAGGAGCGCTGGCAACAGATCTGCTGGTCGAAGCCCGGGAGTCTATCGAGACACTCCTGGGGGGTTGGGCCGAGCACCTTGAGCACGAGATCGGTCAACCGGAAGGTCCGGCGCTGGCCTATGCGCTCAGAACACCCGGAAAACGGGTCCGTGCCGCCCTGCTTCTGGGGGCCTACCGCTCCGTTGGCGGGCGTTCGCCGGGGATAGCAGGGGTAGCCGCTGCCGTAGAGACAGTCCACAGCTACTCGCTGGTGCATGACGATCTCCCCTGCATGGACGACGATGACCTTCGGCGGGGCCGCCCCACTGCTCACCGCGCCTTTGATGTCCCGACGGCCACCCGGGTCGGTTTTCTCCTGGTTCCAGTAGCGGCACGCCTCTTGGCGGCTGCCGCGCGGGAGTTGAACCTGCCTGCCGCAGTCCTCGGGCGCATGGCCGCCGAACTGTTCCAAGCCGGAGGAATAGAGGGGATGGTCGGCGGACAATGGCGTGATCTGGAAGCAGAAGGGCGGACGCTCACGCTTCCGGACGTGATCGCGGTGCATCGGGGGAAGACCGGCGCCCTTATACGGGCAGCCTGCGTGTTGGGAGGCATTGCAGGACAGGCCGCCCCCGCTGCGCTGAACGGGCTCGCAGCTTTTGGTGAGGATGTCGGCCTGGCATTTCAGATTGCCGACGATCTCCTCGACGCAACCGGTACCAGTGAGGAGCTGGGGAAGCCGGCAGGCCGCGACGCAGAGTTGGCCAAGTCCACGTATGTCGCCTTGCTGGGCATCGAGGGAGCCCGAGCCGAAGCCTACCGGCTTGCGGAGAGCGCGGTTACTCACCTGGAGCGGGCGGGCGTCCCATCGGACTCGCTGGGAGCTTTGGCCGCATATATTGTAAACAGGACATCGTAGGGAGTGGTTACACCCGCTGCTCACTGCCCAGACCTCACCCGAGGGAGCCCTTCGTCTTGCTCAGGGCAGGCTCCGCGACCGAGGGACGGAGTGATATCTAAACCGCACTCATTCCTCGATCCTTCGCGAGCTTGCCCTGGCGTCGCGAAGGGCTCGGGATGAGGGACCCGGACGTCGCGCCCATGTCTCTGCTCTCCGGAATACGATCTCCTGACGATCTGAAGCGCCTGCGCCGCGATCAGCTTCCGGAGCTCGCCCAGGAAATCCGGGACCGCTTGATCGAATGCTGCTCCATCACCGGTGGGCACATCGGCGCCAGTCTGGGCGTGGTCGAGCTGAGCATCGCCCTCCTGTACGAGTTCGACTCGCCGGGTGACAAGATCGTCTGGGATGTTGGACATCAGGCGTATGCCTGGAAGCTGCTGACCGGCCGCAACGACCTCTTTCCCACACTTCGTCAGGCCAACGGGATCTCGGGATTTCTCAAGCGCGCTGAGAACGAGCACGATCAGTTCGGGGCAGGTCACGCCGGCACCGCCATGTCCGCGGCACTGGGGATGGCCACTGCCCGGGATCTCAAGGGCGAGCGCCACAAGGTGGTCGCCGTTGTCGGCGACGGGGCGCTCACCTGTGGGTTGTCATACGAAGGAATGAACAACGCCGGCCACTCCGATCGCGACATCATCCTGATCGTGAATGACAATGGGATGTCCATCTCTCCTAACGTCGGTGCGATCAGCAAGACGCTCGGCCGCATCGTGGCGGACCCGCGCACCAACAAACTGCGTGAGCTGATCAAAGGGATGACCCTCAAGCTGGGGGGCGTCTTCGGGGAAGGCGTCGTCGACTTCGCCCGGAACCTGGAGGAGAGCGTCAAAAATCTGTTCTCTCCAGGCATGCTGTTCGAGGAACTGGGCTTCCGCTATTTCGGCCCGATCGATGGACATGATCTCCCCAAGCTCTGCGATACGCTTCGGTTCGTGAAGGGGATGGAGGGACCTCGGGTCCTTCATGTCATGACCCAGAAGGGAAGGGGCTTCTCCTTTGCCGAATCCAACCAGGAGAAGTGGCACGGGCTGGCTGCCTACGACCCGGTGACGGGCGAGGCTCGCAAGAAATCGAGCGGACCGCCGACCTGGACGCAGGTCTTCGGGAGTGGCCTCACCGCGTTGGCGGCGGAGTACCCTGAACTGGTGGTCATCACAGCGGCGATGCCATCCGGCACCGGAACGAGTGTGTTCCAGGAGAAATATCCCGAGCGCTTCTTCGACGTGGGAATCGCGGAGGGCCACGCGGTGACCTTCGCCGGCGGGCTGGCCGCTCAGGGCATTCGTCCGGTCTGCGCCATCTACAGCACCTTCCTGCAACGCGCGTACGACAACGTCATTCACGACGTCGCCATACAGCATCTCCCGGTGGTGTTCTGCATGGACCGCGCGGGGCTGGTGGGTGAAGACGGCCAGACGCACATGGGCCTGTACGACATCGCATACATGCTCGCTGTACCCGGGATGACGGTCACCGCTCCGAAGGACGGCGACGAGCTGATCGGCCTGCTGCGGACTGCGCTTGCTCACCCTGGCCCCTTCAGCACCCGCTATCCCCGTGACAAGGCCCCGACCGAGCCACGCAGGGTCTCGGATATTCCGCCGGTGCCATACGGAACCTGGGAGCAGCTCCGGCAGGGAAAGGATGTCGCGATCCTTGCGACCGGGACAATGGTCCTCCCGTCCCTCAACGCCGCGGAGTTGCTGGCGCAGGACGGCATCGACTGCGGGGTAGTGAATTGCCGTTTCCTCAAGCCGATGGATACGGCAATGCTGGAGTCGATCACGCAACGTCATCGCGTTGTGGTGACGGTGGAGGAGGGCACCATCGTCAACGGGTTCGGAGCCTACCTGGCCGAAACACTGCAGACCACTCATCCGGAGGTTCGCGTCGTTGCGCTCGGCGTCCCGGACCGGCTCATCGAGCAGGCACCCCGAGCCGATCAGCTCGATACCTACGGCTTGACTGCTGCCGGGATTGCCCGGCGAATCACGGCACTCCAGCACGAGGAGACTCTCGAGACCCGATGAAGGTCGGCGTCGTGGGCAATCCTCGGTACCGAGACCTCAGAGGCGTTCTCGAGCACGTTGCCGTCGCTGCACCGGATCGGGGCATCTCTCTCTACACCGAGCCGCGGTTGGAGCCGTTCTGGAACCGGGACGTGCCTTCGTTCGAATCGGTCCAGCTCGACGCGCTCATCACCTTTGGCGGCGACGGCACGCTGCTTCGAGGTGCCCGCCTGCTGGGCGCACGCGAGATTCCGATTCTGGGAGTCAACCTCGGTCGGGTGGGCTTCCTCACCTCAGTGACCCGGGAGACCCTGGATCCGGCACTCGACGCGCTGGTGGGGAATCGCTACTTCATCGAGCGCCGCCAGGCACTGCGGGCCGGCATTCGCGATGCCGAAGGCGAAACCAGATCGTCCCAGATGGCGGTGAACGATGTCGCCGTGCACAAGGGCGGCGTCGCACGCGTCATCCGGGTCAACGTATATATCCAGGGAGAGAACGTCGGCCCCTACAGCGCCGACGGTATCATCATCGCCACTCCTACCGGTTCCACCGCGTACAGCTTGAGCGCCGGCGGTCCCATCGTGGTTCCCGGAGTCGAGGCGATGGTGGTTACCCCGATCGCCGCGCACACACTCGCCGTCCGGCCCCTTGTCGTGCCCGCAACCTACCGCATTGTCATCGATCCAATCGCCGGATGGTCCGATGACCTGCTGGTCTCATTTGATGGTCAGACCGGGACTACTCTCGCCCCCGGCGAGTCGGTGGATGTCTGCCGGGCCGATCACCGGGTGTGCCTGATCCGGCTGGAGGAGGAAGGCTTCTTCGGGCGGATGCGGCAGAAGCTGCATTGGGGAGATTTATCCGGAAGAGAGATCAAAGAGTGAGGATCCAAGCTCCAGACCTGCTCCATGCTCGCTGAACTCCGCGTTCGTGACCTCGCCACCATCGCCGATGTGACCCTGCAGCTCGGGCCGGGACTCAACGTGCTCACCGGTGAGACCGGAGCAGGAAAGTCGATGCTGGTCGATGCGCTCGCGCTGTTGTTGGGCGAGCGTGCCGCGGGCGGGAGCGTACGACCCGGAGCTTCGAGAGCGGTAGTGGAAGGAGCCTTCGAAGCCATCGATGGCCCGACACGGCGTAAGATCGAAGAGCTGGGCCTCGACGTGGAAGACCCGCTGGTGGTGCGCCGCGAGGTGTCGGCCGAGGGACGCTCACGCGCCTGGGTCAACGGCAGCCCGACCACTGCCTCTGTGCTCGCAGCCCTGGGTGGGTTGCTGGTCGACCTGCACGGCCAACACGAAACCCAATCACTGCTGCGCCCTGAAGCGCAGCGGGATATTCTGGACGCCTTCGCCCACGCAGAGGGCGACCGCGACGCCGTAGCTCATGCCTACGCCTTGCTCGCTGCGTTGCGGGCGGAGGAATCGGGTCTGGCCGCCCGAAGGGACGAGGTGCGGCGTCGGGCCGACTACCTGCGCCATGTGGTTCAGGAAATCGACGCCGCCAAGCTCAAGGCGGGGGAGGATGAAGCGCTCCAGCTCGAATCCCGGCGCCTCAGCCAGGCAGGCGCGCTGGTGGAGCAGGCCCAACGGATCATCGATGCGTTGGAAGGCGACGAAGGAAACGCCGTGGCCGCGCTGGGTCGAGTGGGGCGTGCGCTGACGGCGCTGGAAAAGATCGATCCCGCCGTGACTGGATGGCGGGAGATGCTCGACAACGCCTACAGCAACATCTCGGAGCTCAGCCGTCAGGCGACGGAATACGTAGCGTCGGTGCAGGAGGATCCGGAACGACTTGCCGAAGTCGAGCGCCGTCGCGACCTGCTCTTTCGGCTCACCGGAAAGTATGGCGCCACGCTCGAGGCTGTTCTTGAAACACGGTCGCAGGCTGCCGCCGAGCTGGACCTGCTCGACACCGCTGACATCGACCTCCGTTCACTGGCTGCCCGGAGGGCTGCGGCGGAGACTGCTCTCGACTCGGCCTGCCAGGCACTCAGCCAACGTCGGCAGGAGGCGGCCGGGCGGCTGGCCCGGGGCGTGAACCGGCTGCTGCCGCAGCTGGGACTTCCCGGTGGCAAGCTGTCGGTGGGGTTGCTCCCGCTGGCGCAGCCGGGTCCACAAGGGCGTGAGACCGTGCAGCTCGACATTCAGCTCAATGTCGGGCTGGAAGCCAAACCGCTCGCCAAGGTGGCATCTGGTGGAGAGCTGTCCCGCCTGATGCTTGCTCTCAAGGTGGTTCTGGTCAAGCACGACGCGATCGCGACGCTGGTATTCGACGAGGTCGATCAGGGTATCGGTGGAGAGGTCGGGGTGCAGGTGGGTGAGGCGCTGGCCGGTGTGGCCGAACGACACCAGGTGCTTGTGATCACCCATCTACCCCAGATAGCGGCCAGGGCGGATAGTCACCTCGTAGTCTCGAAGGAAGCTCGGGGAGGGATCGCAACCAGCGACGTACAGGTGCTGCATGGCGAAGACCGGGTAAATGAGATCGCCCGCATGCTGGGCGATGCCGAGGGAGAGGCCGCCCGGCGCCACGCCCAGGCGATGTTGCGAGAGCCTGCTCTTACCAGACGTCGCTAGATTACCAAACTGCGAAGTACATCCTGAAGCGTGCTCGAACAGCATGTGAGTTTGGCACCCGGCCGCTCGCCCGCAACACCCGTTCGTAGCTCCAGCTGGCATCGACGGGCAGACCAGTGCCGCCTGGCCTGAGTCGTCCCGGATTGGAGTAGGTGATCCCCACCGACAGCAGCGTGGCATTCGCTTCCGAGTCCTGCGTCAGAAGGTTCGGGTCTATACCTGGGAGCTCATTGCCGGATACGTACGTGTAGCCGTCACTTCCATGGGACCAGTGCTCCACGCCGGCGTGCAGTGCCACCGTGCGGGCCAGACGATAGAAGGGACGGGCGCTTACCACGAGGATCTCACCGGGATCGCGCCGGACCTGCGCGAGCCGATCCGGACCCGCAAAAGGCTGGTCCGGCGACGCGACGCGCTTCAGGATGTTCGACGGTCGTTGCATCACGTAGGTGCCGCTGATTCGGGCTCCGAGCGGCCCGCGCCCGACATCGCCGATGGCATCCAGTTGAATATCGGTCTGGCCATCGCCTGTGCCGATGTCGAGAGGATCGTCGGGTCGTTCTCTCCGGCCAGTGGGGAACCGCACCAGCCCGCTGATCGCAGCCCGAAAGCCGCCCCGCTGAACACTCCTATCCCAATTGTCCACCACCGTCAACGACGCCCCTAGTTCCGCATCGCCCCGAAACGTCACGCGCGATTCGCCCAGCTGCACCGCGACTGGTCCAGCCGGATCGCTCAGGGTCTGATCGAGCTCCGTTTCTGTCACAGGACTGTCAGGGAGCGCCGGCATAAGCGTGAAACCAGGCACGCTCAGGTTATTCGCCAATGTCGCTTGCAGAGTGGTGATTCGTGCCGTGAGGGCTACACCCGCCGTGCTGCTCGTGGTCGGCAGCACCGGTGACCCGGTGCTCGGGTCAGCAAGGAGACCGAACAGGTCGGCGCGCAGCGCGGTGGCGTCTGCCAGGGTTGCCTCTGCCAGCGCTCGCTGTGAGGGGTCGGCGTCGTAATCACCTGCAGCAAGCTTGGCACTCAGCGTGGCCAGCGCCGCATCCATATTGCTGAGGAAGGTGAGCTGGTCGGTTGTTCCCGGATTGAGCCCTGCATTTGCGGAAGTGGGATCGAGGCCCAGTATGGTTTGTACTCGGGAGCGAACCAATGGGATGCGTCCGAACACCGTGATGTTGTCGGTCACACCGAGGCTCAGACCCAACCATCCGGCACCGACATCCGCGTGGGCGTCGGCCGTCAAAGTGCCTAGATTGAGTTGATAGCCTGCGTTGCCGGTGATCCGACCGATCCGAGCCTCAGACTCGGCCAGGCCGGGGATGCGGTCACTGCCGAGCGGATTGCTGAATAAATCCGCGGCATAGCTCTCCCGGTTTCCCGCTCGAAAGCGGCGGTCGAACGTTTCGAGAGAGCCCTCCAGCTCCACCCGTATAACGCCGCCGGGAACTCCAACTGGCGGGAGTTGTGCTTGCGCCGCACAGGGCAGGCACAGAACGACCAACGATCCGAGGCGCCGCAGACAATGCCCCAAAGTCCCTCCCGAGAGAAGCCGTCCACCGTGAGTCCTGTATCGTCGGCAAGGTTGGCAAGTTCGCTGTTTACGTCCCGCTTTGCCACCCGGCCAGTCGTGGCTGCATCTGCGCCGGGGCGGGTCAATCTGATCGGGGAACATACCGACTACAACGGCGGTCCGGTGCTGCCCCTGGCCATAGAGCGGCGGACCGCGGCGGCCGCCCGAGTGGCCGATCGCTGGACCTTGGTGTCGGATACGCAGGAGGAGATACAGGAGGTGGAGGTCGATGGATCGATGCGTCGCTCCTGGACCGACTACATCGTTGGCGTTGTCCGGGAGCTCAGGACGCTGCGAGCCGCGCCTCCCGGAGCCGAACTCGCTGTGGCGACGACGCTGCCGATCGGCGCGGGACTCTCCTCCTCCGCCGCATTGACCGTCGCGACAGCGAAAGCCCTGAGCCTGTTAGCGGGGAAGCGGCTCGCTCCGGCGCAGCTCGCCGAGGTCGCCTTCCGCGCCGAGTATCATCAGGTCGGCGTCAGGTGCGGCAGGATGGATCAAACGATCGCCGCTCATGGGGAACCGGGCACTGCGTTGCTGTTCGAGACCGCCAGCGGAACTCTCGAGCGAGTACCGTTTCCGGGCCGGATCTGGATCGTAGAGACCGGCCTCTCTCATCGGCTGACTGGAGGGTCTCTCAACCAGCGCCGGAAAGAGTGCGAGGAGGCCCTCGCCTTCTGCCGCGAGTGGCGGCCCGGGATTCAGCATCTTGCGCAGCTCTCGCCGGCAGACCTGCCCGAGATGGAGCGGCGGCTCCCGCCGCCACTCGTGCCGCGGGTACGGCACGTGGTGACCGAAACAGCGCGAACCCGTGCGGCAGCCGAAGCGCTGGCGGCAGGGGATCTGGTGAGAGTGGGCCGACTCCTTATCGAGGGGCACGAGTCGTTACGACTCGATTACCAATCGACTATCCCGGAGGCAGACTTCATCGTGACATCCGCAGTCGCTCATGGCGCCTACGGGGCCCGTCTCACCGGCGCTGGCTGGGGTGGTGCGGTGATCGTGCTCGCTCCGGCAGAGGCGGACCGGCGCATCATGGCCGAGGTGACTGGCGACTTTTCATCCCGGTTTGGCCGGGTGCCGGAGAGCTGGAGCACGAGGGCCTCTGCGGGTGTTCGTCGGGAAGCGATTGCGCTCTGAACCGGTATATTTCTCAGTCTAGCCCGGGTGGCGAAATCGGTAGACGCAAGGGACTTAAAATCCCTTGGGGGCAACCCCGTGCGGGTTCGAGTCCCGCCCCGGGCACTATACGACACAACGACTTAGCTGCACGTTACCTGACTGCACGAACAGGCGTTCCGGTCGATTGTCCCCGTAGGTAGCACAATGTGCTAGTCCCGCCACGCCATAATGCCACCGATGGTGCCATAAATCACAGCCATGAGTGCGGCAGCCAAGGTCACCGTCCCCAATGAGTGCTCGGGCTTCGCTAGTACCAGCACGAAGAGGGCACTTGCTGGAAAGGCGACCAACACACCAACGATGATATAGGACAGTAGTGATTTGGCGAAATGTGACAAAATGTCCAGCATCAAGCAGGTAAACACGCCACCCACGATATACAGTGCTAAGACGGCAAGATAGGGCAAACCAATTCGGTCCCGAAAGAATTCCGGCCCATGCGTGATAAGACGTACGGATGCAAGTAGACCTAGAGCACCACCTACTATGGCACCGATCTTAGCGTGGTCCTTGAGACTGTCCATGTCCGGCCCTCGTCTGCCCATTTTTCTCATACCAAAAACATGTCGGGGTCAACTGCTCATCGGTTG
>DATADG010000356.1:0-3801 GCA_036258655.1 Gemmatimonadales bacterium
GGGGCAATGACGATACCCTCTTCGCCCTGGTCGATGGCGTTGTGAAGTTCGAGTTCAGGGACAAGAACCGCCAGAAGGTATCGGTATACCCTGTAGAGCTGGGAACTGGGACCTAGGAGCTGGGATTCAGACGGGCAGAGGGGACGCGGAGCTACTCTGCGTCCCCCTTTTATTAAGTTTGAAACCAGCGGGACGGAGATCTCGTCCCTCCAAGCTCCCGACTCCTAGCTCTCCGCCCCCGGAGGTTACCCATGGCCAAATCCACCCTATTCGATCGACTAAACCACGAGCTCGAGGCGTTCGGCAAGAAGGCTCAGGCAGCCCTGGATGAGGGCAAGCTGCAGATCGAGCTCCTCCGGCTTCGCCGCCGCCAGGATCAGGCCGCGCGGGAGCTGGGGTTGATGGTGCACCGCCGGGAGCGGGGTGGTGAGATGGAGCCTCGCCGGATCGATGCGCTGATGCTTCGACTGGATGATCTCCAGGCCGAGATTGGTCGTCTCGAACTGCAGATCTCTCAAGCCCGCCGGCGGAGCTCGACCGAGGGGTCGTCCAACACTCCAGCCAAGGTCGGGTCAGAACCCCAAGCTTCGTCCGCGCAGGAGACTCACGCTCGGGAGACCTGATCCAGCCTGGGAGCAATCGCCACCCGGATCCGATCGGGGTAGTTGCCGCACAGCCCGTCGACGCCCAGGCGAACCATCCGGTCCAGGTCTCCCAGCTCGTTGACCGTCCAGGCGATCACCGCCCCTCCAGCATCGTGGATCTGGCTCACTAAATCTTGATCCACCTGCTGCCATTCCTGCCACAGCGCCGTCGCGCCTACCTCGCGCATGACCGCTACCGTGTCATGCAGATAGGCGCTCAGAAGAATTCCGCGTTTGAGATCGGACTTGATTTTACCCAGCCGATAAATGATGCGGTGGTCGAAGCTATGGACCGCGTACCGTTCGGGTGCCGGTCCCCGCTCCAGGATGTCCAGCAGCTGCTGATCGTACTTGGCGGGGAGACTCTTCACCTCGACCCAGACGTCGCGCTGGCCCACCAGCTCGAGGATCTCGGCCAGAAGAGGAAGCGGCTCGCCGTTCCTGATCCGCACCTCTCGAGCCTCGGCCAGGGAGAGCTGTGCGATCGGGCCAACTCCGGGTAGCTCAGGGTCATGATGCACCACGATTCCGCCGTCACGGGTGGCGTGCACGTCGAGCTCCACCCCGTCGGAATCGAGCATGATGGCCCGCCGGAAGGCGGCGCGGGAGTTTTCGTATTCGTATCCGGAAGCGCCACGATGGGCGATGACACTGGGTCGTCGCATGGCCTAAAATAGCCCACCGGTATTGGACCGCCAATTAACAAACGGAGGCTGATGCCGTCCCCTTTCTGGATGAGCGCCCTTGCACCGACGCAATCCGTAGCTCCGGATTTGACTACCGATCAGAGCCTGATCGCCGCCTATCGCGAGGGCGACGAGCGTGCGGCAGCCGAGCTGGTTGCCCGCCACGGCGCGGCGGTGAGGCGCTTTCTCTACAGCTCCGGGGCCGACACCGACGAGCTGGATGACCTGGTGCAGGAGACTCTGTTTCGGGCTTTTCGCCGACTCGACAGCTGGCGCGGAGAGTCATCCTTCCGAAGCTGGCTGCTGACGATCGGAGGCAACCTGCTGAAGGATCAGGCTCGCAGCCGGAAGGGCCGTCATCACGTGGCGCTCGACAGCCAGGAGATCGCCGCGGGCGCCGATCCGCACCACGATTTCGCAAGGGGCGAAATCGAGGAGCGGCTGCGCCAGGAGCTCTCGCAGCTGCCGCGGCTTCAGCGGGACGTCTTTCTTCTGCGGGCACAACACGGTCGAGAGTACGCCGACATCGCGAGTGCGCTGGGAACGACAGCCGGAGCCGCTCGAGTCCACTACCACCATGCCGTCAAGCGGTTGAAGGAGCTGTTTCGATGAGCGAATGCACCTGGCTCTCCGACCGAATGGCTGCTCTGCCTGCTGACCAGGCCGAGTGGTCCGCGGAGGACCAGCGCCATCTGATCGGGTGCGAGTCGTGCCGCCGTGAGTGGGAGCTGGTACGCGCCGCTCGTCGTCTGGGCGAGCAGCTTCCGGACTTCGATCCCGTGGCTACAAACGCTGCGGTTCGCCGGCGCCTCCAGGAAGCCGCTGCAGTTCGGACCAAGCGCATCCGCGCCTGGGTGTTTGCCGGAATGGCGGCTGCGGCAGCGGTTGCAGGGGTGGTCTGGACCGGTGACCGGCCCGACCCGCTCCTGCGCTCCGAGCCGGTAGCGACCGGGTTCCGGATCCCGTTACCCGAGCTGGACGGGCTGCAGCCGGCGGAGCTCGACTCGGTGCTTCGGGCGATGGATCAGGCACCTGCATCCGGTGCCACTCTGGAGAGCACCGCGCCGGCCGACACCGGTAACGGTGATCTCGACTTTGTTCTCGAATCCTGGGAGGGTTGATGCGATTCCGATATTTGCTGGCTTTCTCGGTCCTGTTTGCTCCATTGTCGCCGCTGGCTGCTCAGGGGCAGGACAGCGAGAGGGACCGGCGGGCCGATTCCCTGCGTGACCGAATCGAGGAGCGATTTGCCGCCCGGGTACAGGAGCAGCTCGGGTTGAACAACGATCAGGCAGCCAGGCTCCGTGCCACCAGCGAAACCTTCGGGAAGCGCCGCCGCGAGCTGAGGGAACGAGCACAGCAACTCCGTGAAGCCCTGAGACAGCAGCTCCAGCCAGGCGTTGCCGCCAATCCGGACAGCGTCACCAAGCTGACGGATGCCTTGGTCGACCTGAAGCTGACCTCGGCCCAGGCAGCTCGAGACGAAATGCGGGAATACGCCAAGTACCTCACTCCGGTACAGCGAGCCCGTCTCCTGGTAATGCGCGAGCGGATGTATCACCACGTGAAGGGCGCCCACGGCCACGGCGGGCGGGAACGGCGGCACCGAGACCGCTCGTGGATGTAGAAACCGCAGTGAACAGTGAAGAGTGAACAGTGAAGAGTGAACGGTGAACAGGGAAGGCACCCACGACGACCTGTTCACTTTTCACTTTTTACTTTTCACTGCTTAACTTTACCCACACCTCATCTACCGAGTTTCGCGATGCGCCGCCTGGTTCCGTTGACGCTCGCCATCCTTGCTGTCCTGGGGCAGAGTGCCACTGCCCAGGCCCCTGTCGTGTATCGAATCTCCATTCACGGCGTGGTCGAAAACGGGCTCGCGCCCTATGTAGCCAGAAGCCTGCGAGAGGCGGAGTCGGCCGGCGCGGTTGCTGCCTATCTGGACATCGACACCCCGGGCGGCCGGGTCGATGCCGCGGAGCGCATCGCGGACGATGTGCGGGCCGCGCCCATTCCGGTGTACGCGTACGTGAAACCCCGCGCCTACAGCGCCGGAGCTCTCATCGCGCTCTCGACTCACACCATCTTTATGAGCCCGGGGGCGGTGATCGGTGCGGCGACACCGGTCGACGGTCAGGGAACGAAGGCGCCCGAGAAAGTCGTCTCTGCTATGCGGGCCGAGTTCCGGGCGCTGGCCGAGCAGCGGGGACTCGATCCCCGATTGGCCGAGGCCATGGTTGACGAGAGCGTAGAGATTCCGGGGGTCGTGCGGAAAGGACAGCTGCTCACTCTGAGCACCGGCGAAGCAGTTCGCCTCGGATTCGCCAAGGGTCCGGTAACGAACGAGGACGCTCTTCTCGCCGCGATCGGCCACCCCAAGGCGCGTGTCGTTGTTACCCAGACGAACTGGGCCGAAGGGATCGTGCGGTTCCTGACTAACCCGCTAGTGTCTCCCCTGCTGCTCTCAC
>DATADG010000357.1:0-9019 GCA_036258655.1 Gemmatimonadales bacterium
CGAGAACTTCAGTAAGCAAGCTGTCCTTCTGCGCCTCGGCAGCCCGCGATTCGGCGAGTGCCTTCGCCAGCTCGGCCCGATTGCGGTCACAACCCGTGACCATCAGTATGGCCAGAAGGGCCAGCCAGATGTAGCTCATCCGACCTCCTGCTCATGTATGGATCACCCACTGCTGGACAGCGGAGTGGCACACAGCAAGAGCGACGCCACCCTATCCCACCGCCGCGCCGGCAGATTCAGGAGGGAGTATCGGCTAAAACGCGCTGGAAGTGGACTTCGAGAATAGCAGGACGGGAGGGCTTCCCATGGCGGAGGTCTGGGGCAACACCAAGTGTAGCAGGGGCGCCGCCGATGATGGCTGGCACTGCAAACTATTGCATTCAGTCGAGAAAAGTGTGAACAGTGGTCCGCATAGTCGCTGTTCTGGTGCCCATCAACGGCGTAGCGACTGCAGGTGAATGGAGAAGGATTGGGCTCACATCCTGGAGCTCCTGAGCCGCGACAACTGCCCGATCATTCCTCGCGGCAGGTGGCGAACTAGGGAAACCAGAAGCTTGTAGCGTAGCCCAGGGATGCAGACCACTGGTCCCCCGCGCCCTAGACTGCGAAGCGAGCTGCGAACTACCTTTTCAGCCGACAACCATAGCCAGGCTGGTATGTCGCTGGTGTCGACTTCCATTCGCTGGTGGAACTCGGAGCGGGTGAAGCCCGGGCACAGCGCCTGCGCCTGCACACCCGTGCCCCTCAGCTCGGCCGCCAGTCCTTCGCTGAATGTGGTCAGATACGCCTTGGTGGCGCAGTAGTTCACGTTCCCTGCCGAATACAGGAAGGACGCAACTGACGAGACGTTCACGATAGCGCCCCGCCCATGCTGGAGCAGCAACGGCAACACCGCCTGAGTGAGTCGCATGGGTGTCATGACATGCAACCGAAGCATGGCTTCCTGACGAGCCGGGCTCGCGTTCGCCAGCGTACCCCGACTACCGAATCCAGCATTGTTGACCAGGAGTTCGAGGCGGTGCGACGCCGCAATGAGTCCGACGAGACGGCTCACGTCGTCATCCACCGTCAGGTCGGCGGGAAAGGTATCCACCGCGATATCGTTCCGGGTCTCGAGCTCGCGCCGGAGGCCTTCCAGTCTGTTCCCGTCACGAGCGACGACCAGCAGATCGTGCCCCAGCTCAGCCAGCTGGCGACAGAACTCCCTGCCGATCCCCGCAGTAGCACCGGTGATCAGCGCTAAGGGACGGGTTGATGGATCGGACACGTTGACGTGCTACCGTTGGAGACCGCTTCGGGTGGCGGCTTCGAGTGAGTGATCGGCAGCCGCTGGAGGCAAGGCTGACAGCGACCGGAGCCGTCGTGCGGCTTCCAGCAGGATATCATCAGACTTGCAGAAGACGAAGCGCACCAGAGAGCCGCCGTTCCCACCGCTCCTGAAGAAACTGGATCCCGGGACTGGCGTCACTCCTACTTCCCGCGAGAGCCACACCGCAAATTCGGTATCGGAGAGGGCGCGGTTGCCTGACGGGATGCCCTGAAGGCGAGTGAAATCGGCGAGAATGTAGTAGGCGCCTTCTGGGGCTGTGCAACCAAAACCGGAGTCGACGAGTGCCGTGTGGAGCACATCTCGTCGGGCTCGATAATCCCGCGCCAGACCGGCATAAAAATCCGCCCCCAATTCATCCAGTCCAACAGCAATGGCCTCCTGGAGCGGTGCTGGCGCACCAACGGTCAGAAAATCATGAACCTTACGGATCGCCTCGGTGAGCTGCGGCGGCGCCACGATCCATCCGATCCGCCACCCGGTGACACTGAAGGTTTTCGAGGCTCCGCTGATGGTGATCGTGCGCGCTCCCATCTCCGGGAGAGTCGCTATGGGGATATGATCTCCCTCGAAACGGATGTGCTCGTAAATCTCATCGGTCACAGCCAGGACGTCATGCCGGATGCAGAGCTCGGCAATGGCTTCCAGCTCCGCCCTCGTTAGTACCCGACCCGAAGGATTGCTGGGTGAGTTCACGATGATGGCGCGAGACCTGGGAGAGAAGGCCGCAGCGAGACGATCGAGGTCCAGCGGCTTCCCCGGCTCGAGCGGGACGTACACCGGCTTGGCTCCGGCAAGGATCGTGTCTGGACCGTAGTTCTCATAGAACGGCTCGAACACGATCACCTCATCGTCCGGATCCACTAGAGCGAGAAGCGACGCAATCATCGCCTCTGTGGCACCACAGGTTACCGTGATCATGCGATCCGGATCGACATCCATGCCGTACCACTGGTGGTACTTTCGCGCCACCGCTTCTCGGAGCCGCTGGGCACCCCAGGTGATGGCGTACTGGTTGATATCCTCCTGAATGGCACGCCGCGCCGCGTCCTTCAGGAGCTCCGGCGCGGGGAAATTTGGAAAACCCTGGGCCAGGTTGATGGAGCGGTGCTCCCGGGCCACGCGGGTCATTCCTCGAATGACCGATTCTCCGAAACCATGCGTGCGGCGGGCGGTGGTCACAGTAGCGATGGGCTCCCGGTAGTAGTTAGGACTATAGTGAAGGATAGGTCAGGATGGGAAACTTGGCCCAATCGTTGCCCTGGAATCGCAGCATGACTGTCACTGTCAATCAGCCTGATTCCATTGTCGACCTGCATAGCCATCTCGTTCCGGGAGTGGATGATGGCACCCGGACGGTTGCGGAATCCATCGAGACCCTGAGAGACCTCTACCAGCAAGGGGTTCGCGTGGCGGTGACTACACCGCATCTCCTGCTCCCGCATCTCGGTACCGATGCGGCCATTCAGCGTGAGTTGGATCGCCACCGACGGGCATTCGAGGAGCTATCCCTTGCGATCGAGGGCAGGGACGATCTCCCCGTCCTGCATCTCGGTCAGGAGATCTGGGCACCAGATGCGGGAGCAGCGCGCCGAGTTGTCCGCAGGAGCGACGTGGGACTGGCGGGCAAGTCTTTGCTGATCGAGTTCGGCTTCGATCTTCAGGGCAATCACCAGGACGTGATCCGCGAGGTGCTGGACGCCGGTCGGCAGATCGTGATTGCCCATCCCGAGCGGTATCGCTATCTCCCCGGGCACGAGCCGCTCGAGATCATGCATGCCTGGCAGGATATGGGGGCGCTGCTCCAGGTCAACGTGGGGAGCCTCACTGGCCATTACGAGACCTCGACGCCCGGTTCCGAGCAACTCGCGTGGCAGATGATCGCGGAGGATCTGGTCGATGTCCTGGCAACCGATCATCATGGGTCTCGCCGCACCGGCGTCTCTCCCCGCGAGGCGCTCGAAACACTCATCGCCCGCGGGCAGGTGGCATTGGCCGAACGGGCGATGGCGGAAGTTCCTGGCCGGATCGTGCGGGACGAGCTGTTTGCCTCAGGTCTCCCGGGGTAAGCTGGTAGTCCCAATAGCCTGCAGCAGGAGTCCTGCGGGCCCTGCTGAAAGGGCTCCGCCTGCGGCGACAGCCGCATCGATCTGCTCCTTAATCCTTCGCCGTAGCGCTCCATAGGCCTGTCCAGCAGCGGGATCCTCAAAGGCAATGGCGGTTCCCCGGAGCTTGTAGGCTCCGGCGTGAGCAGCGAGCACACCGAGCACACTGTCGATGCTCGTGACGAGAGATCCGCTGAGCGATTCCAGAGTCGGGGCTTCTTTCCTGGGCGCGCGGGAATACCACGCCCGCACCTGTTCCGGCGACCAGCCCTGCTCTTTCGCCATCGCAGTGACGGTGTCCTGGTACGCACTTTCGATGAGCGTCTGTTGTTGACGATATGCCCGGATGAGGTTGGCGGCTCCCGCCAAGTTCATCCGCGTGTCTGTAATCCCGCCTCCTGGACTCAGACGCGAGAGAGCAAACAGACGATTCAGACGAGCGACACGCATTCCTCTTTCCAGCCGACTGCGAGCCGAATCGTGCGCCGCAGAGTATCGGGAAAGCAGTCCGTCGAGTGAATTGCCAGCGGCCAGCCGCGTGCGTCCGGGAACGAGAGCCTCACTCAGCAGCTTGGACCGAAGCCTCGGAGCTCGGGGAAGAGCAGCGACCGTAGTCTCCCGCCGCCGCGCTCGAACTTTGTTGCTCTCTTCTGGCCTCGGCTGGCTATCTGCCAGCGCGTCCACACTGGCAACCGGTCTCGCATCCTCCCGTGCGAATTCAGCCGCATATTCGCTCTTTTCCGGAGTGCTCGACGATTCCACCCGCTCGGTCTCCTGTTCGACGGCGACTGCTCGACCGCTTTCGGACGAGGGTGAACGCGACCCTGAAAAGGCGAGCTGCATTCCTGAAAGCAGAAGAATACCGGATACACCGAGAGCAATGGGCCTGCGCCAGCGGTGCAGCTGTTGAGATGCTTGTGCGATAGTAGCCTGCGTCGTCTCCAGAACCTGCCCAGTTGATTCGGTGAAGAGAGCCCAGGGGCGGCGCGCCTGCACCGAGTCCGGATTGGGCTTTGCGGCAGCGACGATCGCCCTGTACTGAGGATGCAGCGTGATGGAGATCCACTTGGCAGTTGCCCGATGGTAGACCCGAGAGCGCGCATCCACGTCGCCATTCCGAATGGCCAACGCAAGCTCATCGCTTGTCCGATACAGCTCTTCCTTGCCGGGCTTGAGTTCGACGAGGTACATGTCTCACACTCGGTGGTTCAGGAGCCTGAGAGGTGTCCCGGGCTCCGGTGATGGTGAGCGGCGCGCGCCGCACGCGGTTGTGCAATTTTTGGGGTGCCAGATCTGTGCTGAGCATTCAATCGAGCGCTGTTCGATGCGGTGCGCCGACCCCTCCGCACGTACGTAACCTTCTGTGGTGGACGTAGTTGCGCGTCGTGAGGGGGGAGAAGTGAGACCGGTTTCGACCTCGGCGGGGAACCCGGGAATCTTCCCGGGCCCGAAGTGCAAAACGGTGCGTTTTCCGACCGCTGACGGTGTAATGCAAGACGTTTCGTCCCGCAGCGCTATTTATTAGAGTGCGAAGATCGGTTCCGGACTGGCAGATTCGGAACCTGGAAGAACCCTATCAGCCCACGCTGGTCCCCTGCCGGTCGGCGATTGGAGGGAGCACCATGGTACAGCAACGCAGGATGGAGGACCGCTACGATGTCTGGTCCGGTGATCGTGGCCGCCGCCGCGGAGCCGGGGCTGCAACACTGATCCTGGCTACCCTGCTTGGCGTAGGAGTCGGCTTGCTCGCCGCTCCTCAACCGGGCACCAAGACCCGCAAACTTCTCCGAAAGCGCCTGGCTGCCCTTGGCGAGGGCGTCGGCGGAAGCCTTGAGGATGTTCAGGTAGTCAGCAGCAAAGCGCGGAAGCGCGCCAGGGAGCGGCTGGCGCGGCTGCGGGAGAATGCCGGTGACGAATGGGAAGGTGTTGGCGAAAAATGGGAACGCGCGAAGCATCGCATTCGTGATCTTGATCCGCGTGAGGCGGAGGAGGATTCCAGCTCGTTCGGTACGTTGCTCGCCATAGCGGCCGGTGTGGCCGCCACGTATTTCCTGAGCAGTGACCGGGCCGCACCGGTACGTTCGCGGGTGCAAGAGGCGGCGTCGGAAGTGAAGCGTCGGGCGAACGATCGCTGGGGTCGTTTTCAGCGGCCTGGTTCAGGACAGGCAGGGGAATTCGGTGGAGAGCAGCGTGGCGTTGAAACCCCCACCGGCACCACCCCTGCGGATGACACGCCGTCCGCAAGCTGAAAGAGTCACTAAAGAATTCAGAAAACGGCCCCGTCAGGGGCCGTTCTTTTTGCGACGTCTACTGTACAGGCTAGGACGCCGGGGAGACGAACAAGCCGTTCAATCTCCGAGCGGGTAAGTACAGCAACAGCTGATGCCTGACCTGCTCGGCTTGCTCGAGAACTTTGGATGGATACCGCCGACAGCTCGGCGTTGCTCTGGACCTCACGCAGCCGTTATAGCGCAGCAAAGCCGAGTGGACGTCCTTGGTTCGCTTGAGGTAGCTGGCAAACACCCGGGCTCCATGACAGATGTTAGCCTCAACCTGCATCAGATCGTCCGATTCACAGTCGTAGACACCAGCGTGAAATCGCATGACCTGCATCAAGCCGATCGCCCCGCGATGGCTCACGCTCTGGGGTTCCAGTCGAGCGTTCTCGGTCAGGAGCACTCCCGTCAGCAAACTGGGTGGCAGTTGTAACTGGCGCGCCTCCTTGACGATCGCCCTCGCCACCCGGTTTGCAATCTCCGGCTGGGCCGAGCGACTAAGGATTTGGGCCAGCGGCAGATGATCGTAGCGGGCGATGACTTCACGCTCCCAGGTTGCGCTGTCAACCACCACCCTGAGCGTCGAATCAGCATTAAGTGTGGGGACGCGGTAGGATGGCACAACGTTTCCGGCCGACCCCAAACCCCATCGGGGGGATGGCGTCAGCAGCAACGCTCCGACGAATCCGACAGCCGCGAGCAGAGTCAAGAACGGTCGGCTGGGACCCTCCTTTTGATTCCATCCTGACCACTTTGCCATGAACTGAATCCGATTCCTTTCCGCGTGTGCTGGATCGACTGCTGTCAGCGGGCGCGGGTGGTACGCAAGAACCGGGCACAGATGGCGTCAAAAAAGTGTACGTGCCTGTTGGCGGGTTGTCTCCCAAGACGTTGCGTGCTGCAGCGTGAAGATTTTGTACGGCCACCGAGTCGACAAGCTGGCGCCACGGTCGGCGCATCCTGGACGTGCCGACGCTTTGCTGCGAGACCAACTCAGTCCGCTGGGGCCATTGAGGTCAGCAGCTCCATCATTCGTATGTCGTACGGATCGGGTGACGCGTCGTCGTCGGGAATGGCGTAGTTCTGTTGCGGGGTTTCGAGAATCAGCGGGATATCTCTGCTTCGCTCATCGCGAAGCAACCAGCCGAATGCCTCAGGCCCAATTCTGCCCTCTCCAATCAGTACGTGGCGGTCCTTGTTCGAGCCCAGATCGCCTTCGCTGTCGTTGAGATGGAAGAAGGAGGGCGGAGCTCCGATCGCAGCCTGGAACTCGTCCAGAACTTTCCGCAAATGGCTCTCGGATCGCCGGATATCGTAACCCGACGAGAAGAGGTGGCAGGTGTCCAGGCCGTAGCCGGTTCGAGCCCGCAGCCGGCCGGGTACTCCGGCGAGAATGGCACCGACCTCCTCCGCCGTTCGGCCGAGTGTTGTGCCCGCCCCGGCCGTGTTTTCAACCAGCACGCGCGTGGCCCCGTCCACCTGATCGAGAGCGTCTGCAATCGCCTGCGAAACGCGCCGAGCGGCAGCCATACGGTCACCACTAATCGCGGCACCCGGGTGAAAGCAGATCCCTCCAACCCCCAGGGCCGTGGACCGCTCCAACTCCTTCCGGAGGCCGGCTCGAGCACGGCTACACTTCGTCTCGTCCTCGGTGGCAGTGTTGAGCACATAGGCGGCGTGCACGATCACCCGGTGTGGCTCAATTCCGGCGCGATCCAGGGCGGCCCGGAAGCGCTGGACCCGGTCGGGCTTCATCGTTGCCTTGTCACCATAGTACTGAGGCGGCGCGGTGAAGATCTGAAGCGCACGCATTCCAGCATTGCCGGCCCGCAATGCCGCCATACTGATCCCGCCGTTGGCAACGGTGTGTGCGCCAAGAAATCGAGGCACCCAGTAACTCCTGCGTGTCGCCCTGCCGGTGACGGTCAGCACAGAACGGGCTGCTCTCGTGCCGCATTGTGTGCCCATTCTAAACGCCGATTCGGCAGAACACCGAGTCTACTCACACGGAGGTTAACGTGGCCCGCACCAAGGAAGAAGCTATCAACAGCTACATCACCGATATGCTTTCGCTCGAGGAACACATTGGGAAAGCGGTTCGGGGACAGCTCGAAGACCTCGAGGACTACCCGGAGGTCACGAGAGATTTGAGGCAGATTCTGCGCAAGGTGGAGCAGCACGTGTCCGATCTGAAACAGATCAGCGAACGGCGCCAGGCCCAGGGAGCCACCGATGCCATCAAGCGTGCCGGCTCGGCTCTGCTTGGCCTAGGGGCAGCGGCCGTCGACTTGATCCGGACCGAGGGTCTCCCCAAGAACCTGCGCGATGACTATACCGCGTTCAGCCTGGCCACCATCGGTTATGTCATGCTCCATACGACAGCGTTGTCGTTGCAGGACCGGGAAGTAGCCGAGCTGGCGCGGCAGCACTTCGCCGATTACGCCCATGCCGTCACTCTGCTCCATAACGTGATTCCCGGAGCGGTTGTGCGGTTCCTTCGGGAGGACGGTCTGCCGGTGCGGGAGGATGTACTGCCGGAGGTCAGTCGGACGATTGAGGAGATCTGGCGCTCGGAGTCGGATCAGGCGCCACGCGCTGAAGAGACATCTGTCGGCCGGAACCTCTAGCTCGTCGCCCATTCTCCTGAGTGCTCGAGTGGGCAACGTGATGCCGGCAATAGAACAATCGGGCCGGCATCACGTTGAGGGGCTCGAATTCCTGGTGTACCGACCCGAACACCTGCTGGAGGTAGGGGAGCACGGCCCGGGTAAACTGGTAGACCAGGAATGCTCCATCCGGTTTGAGCACGTCGTGCGTCGTCCGGAGGATCGCCTCGCGCAGCTCGGCTGGCATGGTGGTATACGGAATTCCGGAAATGACGTAATCGGCACGATCCAGCTTTAATCTTGCAAGTACCGCATCAGCGTCTGCGGCCGAGCCGTGGACTACATGCAAGCGTTCATCCCGCAGCTTTCGCTTCAGAAATCGAACGAAGTCATGGTTGGTCTCCAGCGCCACCAGCACCGCATCAGGGCGCATGCGTCGGAGAATCTCGGTGGTGAATGTCCCGACGCCTGGCCCGTACTCCAGAAAAACCCGGGCACGATCCCAGTCGACTTCTGCCAGCACATGGTTTACCAGGAAACGGGAGCTCGGTATCAGGCTACCGAGCATCTTCGGGTGCTTGAAGAAGTTGCGCCCGAACAAGAGAAACTGCTCCGAGCGCGAGGAACGCTGAAGTGATGTCACGATGAGGACGATCTGCCTTTCAGACGAGCCTTCGGGGAGAACCGGCCCGGGGGGGGGGGGGG
>DATADG010000358.1:0-4782 GCA_036258655.1 Gemmatimonadales bacterium
TGAGAAAGGCGGGAAGTCCGAGCTCGTCCAGCAGGTGCTTGAAGTCGAGTGCCGTCGTTCTGACCGGCTCGAAGTCATCGCCCTGGGGATCGAGATCGAACACCAGCTGGTCGGGCACAACGAGCTTGTCAGCGCGGCTGAGAAAAATATGAGGAGTCACGCAGGCCTGGTTAGCGATGTACACCAGGGTTGCGGTGTCGTTGCACAGGACGTGGGTCACTGTCCCGCCGACCTTTGGGACGGTGATCGTTCGAATCCAAGTGGGAAAGTAGGATGACACCTCCTTCTGGAAGAACCGCTTGGTCTGAATGCCGATGGGGTAGCGCTCCAGGGTGAGCGGCCGATCACGCAGGTGCGGCAGAATCCGGGGCGCTATACGAGCGTAGTACTCGATCAGGTCGCCCTTGGTGATACCATCCTCAGGGAAGAGCACCTTCTCCGGCCGGCTGATCTCGATCTCTCGCCGGTCGACCCGGATGACTCCTGAAATTGTTGACATAAACGCTCCATGATTGCCGGCCGCCCTTCATCACCTCTCATAGTAGACTCCGAGGACCAGCACTGGTAGCAGTATGTCCCTCTTTCTGCGTTAGTATTCACCGCTTCCATGACGGACATTCCTCAGCCTCTGGCGCACGCCCTGGCCAACCGCTACGCGCTGGAACGGGAGATCGGCGCCGGCGGCATGGCCACCGTGTACCTGGCTCGAGACCTCCGGCACAAGCGGCCCGTCGCGATAAAGGTGGTCCGTCCTGAGCTGGGCGGACCGGAGGGAGTCGAGCGCTTTCTCCGCGAGATCGAGCTCGCCGCTCGACTTCAGCATCCCCACATCCTGCCGGTCTTCGATTCCGGAGTGGTAGAGCTCGGCAACGGCAGCCCGGTTCCGTACTTCGTCATGCCATACGTCGAGGGAGAGACCTTACGGCAGCGCGTGCAACGTGAAGGGCGGCTGCCGGTCGAGGCCGCCACGGCTCTTACCGCCCAAGTCGCGGATGCCCTGAGCTATGCCCACGCGCACGGAGTCGTCCACCGCGACATCAAACCGGAAAACATCCTGCTGAGCGGCGGGCATGCCATCGTGGCGGACTTCGGCGTGGCGAAGGCGTTGGAGAGTGGAACCGCGTCGGCTACAGCGGGACAGGCGCCCAGCCTCACGCGCGCCGGGATCGCCATGGGGACTCCGCTTTACATGAGCCCGGAGCAGGCCACGGCGGACGACCGGATCGATGCCCGGTCCGACCAGTACAGTCTGGCGTGCGTTCTCTATGAGATGATTGCCGGCACCCCGCCCTTCACTGGACCGAGTCATCAGGCGGTGATCGCCAAAAGTCTCAGCGCTCAGCGTCCCCATCTGACCAAGTCGCGGCCGGAGGTCTCGCCCGAGCTGGAGCAGGTGGTACTGCGGGGCATGGCGCTCAGCGCGGAGCAGCGTTTCCCGGACATGAAGGCCTTCGGTGATGCGCTGAGACGGGCGGCTGCTGCTCCCGATCGAGGGTCGCGCCGCCGCTATGTCGCCGCCAGCACGGCCGCGCTTCTCGCCGCTGCCGCGGCAGGAGGTTGGCTGGCTACCCGAACTACGGATACTAGGGTGGCACCGGCGGCAGAAACGCTCGCCGTGCTCCCGTTCAACACCTCGGGTCCTGGGGTGGAGTTTCTCCGCGAGGGGATGGTGGATCTCCTGGCCACCAATCTGCGTGGCGTGGGAGGGATCAACACTGTGGCCCCACGTGAGGTGCTCCAGCAATGGGAAGGCGCGCGGGGCCGCAGCTCAAGCGATCTCGGACAGGCGATTGCGGTGGGGCGCGAGCTCGATGCCGGATCGGTGGTGCTCGGAAGCGCTGTCTCGACCGGCCCACGAGTTCGGCTGGCCGCGGATCTGTACAGCATAAGCGGCGAGCGCCTCGGGCGAGCGCAGGTAGACGCCTCAGCCGATAGCGTGCTCGGTGCAGTGGATCGTCTCAGCCTGGCGCTGCTCAGGGACGTCTGGCGATCGAAGGAGCCGATTCCTAACCTCCGGCTTGCATCGCTCACCACTGCGTCACTGGACGCGCTCAGGTCCTATCTCGAAGGTGAGCGGCTGTATCGCAAGCTGGCGATGGACTCCGCGCTTGCTTCATATACCCGGGCCGTCGAGGCGGATTCAACCTTCGCCCTGGCGCATTTGCGAAGGGCTCAGGTCTTCGGCTGGACCGGTGGCTACGGGAACAGGGAGTCTCAGGACGCCGTAGCCTTGGCGACGCGATTCGCCGATCGACTCCCGGCGCGTGACCGACGGCTACTCGGAGGTTATCGACTGTTCGAGCAGGGAAAGCCCGCCGCGATCGATTCACTCACTTCTTTCGTCACGACCAATCCGAATGATGTGGAGGGCTGGTTTCTTCTCGGTGAGGCGATGTATCATGTCGCCGCTTTCCGGCCGAACCCTCCGGAATCGATCGCAGCACCCTTCGACAGCGTGCTTCGGCGGGATTCGACGCTGTATCCCGCACTGCTACATCCTCTGGAGCTTTCGCTGCGTTACCGTGACCGTGCCAGGTTCCAGAAGTATTACGGGCTGCTTGAGCGGACCGCCCCGGCGCAGACGGTAGCTTCGATGCGGGCTGCAGCCGGCATAGTCTGGGGACCGCCTCCAACCGAACAGGCCACCCGTGCGGCCTTGAAGGCAAATCCTTCTTGGATAATTCAGGCCTCCCTCTCCTCGTACGAGCGGAATGATGCCACATCGGATTCTGTTCTTCGGTCTTTCGGCGCAGGACAGGGCGTGGCTCCGCAGCCGTCCGAGTACCTGGCGCAGTGGCTTGCTGCGCGGGTGCATGCACTCGCCGGGTTTGGGCGGTGGCGGGATGCTGCAGTGGTGCTGGATTCATTGAGACGGCTCGATCCGGACGAGGCCGGCGGAGCCGAGGCATGGGCCGTTGCTCTCGGACTCGCACCTCCATCATCTCAGCTGATTCTGGACTCAGTTGTGCGGGCGCTGCCTCGGGGACCCCAGGCGGAATACGCAGGAGCCTTGCTTCTCCTGCACAGGGGCCGAGTCGATGATGGCCGGCGCCAGATCGCCCGAACACTCTCGAAGCCCGGGTCCAGGCCGATCCCATTAGAAACACGAGGTCTGTTGATAGCCGCCGATGGCCTGGGCATGGTCCTTCAGGGCGACTCGGCGCGCGGGATAAGCCGGATGCGAGAAGGGTTGAGCCTCGCCGCGGCTCCAAAGACAGCGCAGGAGAGCTCGTTTCTCCGGTTACAGCTGGCGCTCGCCCTGGCGGTACGACCGGAGACTCGGCAGGAGGGGATTCGCTGGCTGCGCTACGGGTTTGAGTGGGAGCCGATGTACAAACCGCTCACAATCCTCGCGCTTGGGAGAACTTACGAAGCCGCTGGTCAGCCGGACTCCGCCGCAGAGGCGTACGGTCGATTCCTCCGGCTCTGGGACCAGGCGGACCCGGAACTCCAGGGACGCGTCCGAGAAGCACGAGACGCGTTGCTCGAGCTCAGTCGGGAACGTCCTCGCCGTCCCTGATCACGCTGGTCCATCACAGATGCTGGCGGGTCCCCTGTTCTCCAGTGCTTCGCTTTAGGCATTGGCGACTGCGGACGAAGTTCTTATATAGTGGGTGGCTCCGGGAGGAGGGAATATGGCACGGAAGAAAAGCGGCAAGGAAGGTGACCAGGGGAGGCAACATTCACCCCGGCGCAGCGGACCGGCCACTGGACGGCGAACGATCAAGCGAAACCAGGACCGGAGCGAGCTGCTCGAGCGAGGCGAAGGGCCGAGTGAAGATGAGGTTATCGATCCCAGTGTAGCCGGTCCCAGTGAAATCACGGCGGAGGGCGGACCTGGTACCGACGCTGCGTACCGCGCTGGAGGGCCATCATCAGGCGCGCGGCTACCTAATCCGCGCTCCCGTGGAACCGGAGGCGAAGGCGGGTACAGCACCTTGGGGGGCGGCGTCTATCCCGATGAGGGCGCACCGGAAGACGCGACCTGGCGGGGAGACCAGTTCAGCCCAGAGCGGAGGTCAGGCGGCGACCGGCGGTCTGCCGCTGGTAACCTTCGGGGCTACAGGCGACCGGATGAAAGTCTCGCGCGCGAGATCCACGAAATCCTGACGAAGGACCCAGAGCTCGACGCCACTGAAATCGAGGTCGAAGTGGAAGGCGGCGCGGTGACACTTACCGGCGAGGTGGAGAGTTCCGATGCCAAGCTGCTCGCCGAGGAGCTGGTCGAGTCCACGCCAGGGGTGCGCGAAGTACATAATCGCCTCAGGATAGCGCGCTGAGCTTCCTGACGGGCTCGCTCAGTCGAGCTCGGATATGTAGTACTCCAGCTGGTCTCGCAATCGACCGGGAGGCTTGGCCTCGCGCGTGGTCTCTACCAGAGTTGCATAACTCCCCGAGCATCTAGAAGCTCGTGCGGGATCTCACGATACCCGGCCCGCAGTGAAGGTCACCGGTGGCAGAGCCAAAGACCACAAAGAAGCCCAGGCGGCGGAAGAAGGCTGCAGCCGAGCCTCGCTCCCGCGGCATACCTCCGGAGGCCATCGCCTCAGGGAAGCCGCCGGATGCACTCTCGAGCTTGGGCCAGGCGATCGAGGCGGACGGAGGCACCGTCCTCGCCTCCTACAAAGATCCGCTGGGCGGGAATTGGCAGATCTTCGCGGCCCTTCCCATCGATCGAGTCGAGGCCACTCCGTACCAACGCGACCTGTCCAAGCCACATGTAGAGCGGCTCTCGGCTGCCATGGACAAGCTGGGCCGGTATCTCGATCCGATGATCGTGGT
>DATADG010000359.1:0-3767 GCA_036258655.1 Gemmatimonadales bacterium
ATCAGCAGCGCCGGGTCGGACCCTAGCGCCATGGCGATCACAACGCGCTGCTGCATGCCGCCGGACAGCTGATGTGGGTACCGCCTCGCAACCGAGTCGGGGTCTGAGATCTGCACCTTGGCCAGCATGGCGCGGGCCAGCTCGAGCGACTCATCCCTTGGATGACCGTCGACCTGGAACACCTCGGCGACCTGCTCTCCCACCCGCATCGACGGGTTCAGGGCGCTGCCTGGGTGCTGGTAGACCATCGAAACGGTGCTGGCCCGCAACCGCCGGACCTCATCCTCGCTCATCCCCAAGAGGTCCTTGCCGCTCACCCGAATGGATCCGGCCGTAACCCTGCCGTTTCGCGGCAGATACCTCATGATGGCGAAGGCTGCCGTCGACTTGCCGCAGCCGGATTCGCCCACGAGTCCATAGGACTCGCCCCTTCCGATCCGAAAGGAAACCCCTCGAAGCACCGGCCGGTCGATGCCCCGGACTCGGTAAGCCACCTCGAGGTCCTCGATCTTTAGAGCCGGGGCTGTCCCGGCGAGGTCGCCAGCGGTGCTGCTCATCGCTCGTAGGCCTGCGCGATGCCGTCCGTAATGAGGTTGACCGCGACGACGAGGGATGCGATGGCCAGGGCCGGATAGAGCACCGGCCACCAGATGTTGCTGCTGATGAACCCGTAGTTCTCAAAGATCTGAAGACCCCAATCCGGAGCGGGCGGTTGGATGCCGAAACCCAGGAACGAGAGTGCGGCGATCGTGAACACGGCATAGCCAAGCCGAACGGTGAACTCGACTATCACCGGTGGAAGGACATTGGGCAGAATCTCGGCGAACATGATGTAGGGAGCGTGCTCGTCGCGGAGGCGGGCCGCCTGCACATACTCCAGCTGGCCCTCGGAGAGCACCGCAGCTCGCACCGTCCGGGCAACGAGCGGTGTGAACACCACGCCTATCACCACGATAACGGTGGCGTTGGAAGGCCCCAGGGCGACGAGTGCCAGCAGCGACAGAATGACCAGCGGCACGGCGAGCAGAGCATCCATGAACCGCATGATCACGTCGTCGACAAGCCCGCGGAAGTAGCCCGTTATTAGGCCTAGTGCGGTCCCCAGCGCCGTACCGAGGAGGGTGGCCAGGGGGGCGACGGTCAGGATGTCCCGGGCACCGGCGAGCACCCGGGACAAGACGTCCCGCCCCAGCCGGTCCGTGCCGAACCAGAATTCCCCGGACGGGGGATTGAGGCGGTTCAAGGGGTCGCTGGCGTACGGGTCCTTGGGAGCGATCGCCTCCCCAAAGAGTGCGCAGAATATCCAGAAGGCCAGGATGATCCCTCCGGCCAGAAGTGTCTTGGAGCTCATGATCACCCGTAGTCGCTCCCGACGTGCCATATCGGCGTCGGACGGCTTGGTGAGCTGATCCGGCACCAGGATGAGGGGATCGGGCGCGGTGCTCATTCGGCGCTCACATAGCGAATGCGCGGGTTTAGCAGCGAGTAGGCCAGGTCGGCCAGCAGCGTCGCCACTAGGTACACCATGCCGATCACGAGAACCCCACTTTCCAGAAGCGGGAAATCCTTCTGCTGGACGGCCTGAAAGAGAAGCCGCCCAATTCCCTGGTAGTTGAAGAGTGTTTCGATGACGACGAGCCCGCCGATCAGATAGCCGGTCTGGGTAGCGACGACTGCAATGGTGGGCAGAAGAGCGTTCGGGAGAACATGGCGGCGGATGACGGCCGACCTCGACAAGCCTTTGAGCATGGCAGTGCGGGTGTAATCGGCATTGAGCGCCTCGATTGTCCCGGCGCGGGCCATGCGCGCGATGTAGCCGAATAGCACGAAGACGAGCGGAAGAGAAGGAAGGATGAGGTACCTGATCTGGGTGAGCAGCCCGCTTTCTGGCGGGGGCTGCGCACTGATCGGCAAAAGGTTCAGCCAGAGTCCAAAGACAAGGATTACGAGTATGCCGGAGACGAACTCGGGCACCACCGTGGCGGACAGTCCCGCCACCGTGATGAATCGGTCGCGCAACCGCCCCTCCTTGAGGGCCGCGAACACTCCGCCCAGGATTCCCAGAGGCACCACGATCACGAATGCCACCGCGGCGAGCTTTAACGATTTACTAAGGGCGTCCCAGACCAAGTCGGCCACGGGCCGTTTGAAGACGAGTGACTCTCCGAGGTCACCTCGAGCGAAGCCCGCGATCCAGTCGCCGTACTGGACGACTAGAGGCCGGTCCACGCCAAGCTCCCTGTTGAGTGCGTCGACGTTGTCCTGGTCCGCCAGGGGGCCCAGGATTGCCCGGCCCACATTCCCCGGCAGGACTTGGGCGCCGAGAAACACGATCACACTGAGGAGCCACAGCGTCAGAAGGGCGAGTCCGAGGCGCTTGAGGAGGAACCGTCCGATAGCTGAGTCTCCGGGGCTGAGACGGCCCGGCAGAAGCCAGGCCGGCTGTCCCTAGGCGGTAAATCCCGCCTGGTTCAGGTCGAGGTGACCCATGGCGCTAGGCTCGACACCGGCGACATTGGGCTTCGTTGCGGTGAGGAAGAAGTAAAAGTACGGAATGAGGAGGGGAGTCTCCTCGAGCAGCAACCGCTCGATCTGGCCCGCGGCCCTCTTCTGGGAATCGATGTCCACGGCGGCGACGTATTCGTCCACGAGCCTGTCGTAGTCGGAGTTCTTGAAGTGGGCAGAGTTCCAGGTGCCGTCGCTCTTTAGCGGCGCACCCAGAAAGACATTTGGCACCCCGCGGTGCCCGTACTCTGTTATCCCCATCACAGAGTCGAGCCAGGTGGACTTCCCGAAGACGCCATCACCGTAGTAAGTGCTCGAGTCGGTGATCGAGAGCTCGATGTTGATTCCTACCTCCTTGGCGGCGTTTTGGATCAGCACCGCCAGGTCGGGAATCTCGAAGCCGCGCCACGTGGAAAGCCTTACTGAGAAGCCATCACCCTTGCCGGCGTCCCGGAGCAACTGTCTCGCCCTGTCGACGTCTCGGGCTCTCTGCCTGACGGAGGTGTCGGTCGACGGAAACACCGGTGCGAATGGATGGTCATTGCCGAGATCTGCCTTGCCGTTGAAGAGGCCGTCGACCATCGCACGGCGGTCCAGCAGGAGCCCCATCGCCAGACGGACGCGCTTGTCGCCGAAGGGCTCCATGTCCGTGCGCATGTGTACCTGCCTGTGGGTGGCGGCGCGGGTCTCGATCACCTCGGCGTCGGGATTGTTGAGAAGGGATTGGCCTCCCGAGATGGAGAAGTGGCTGATGATGTCGATCTGGTTGCCCTGTAACGCCAAAACGGCCGCCTGCTCGTCTGCAAAGAACTTCAGCTCGTTCCGGTCAGCAAGGGGTTGCCGGTCGGTGTCCCAGTAATCCGGGTTCTTCCTGTAGGTGACGCCGACCTTTGGCGTGTAACGGTCCAGAATCCAGGGTCCGGTTCCCTGAAACGTCCTCTCCCAGTCGCCAGGATCAAAATCTGCTGGGAGGATGATCGCGTTGTAGTTGTCCGAGCTGACGAGGTACGGAAAGTTACCGTTCGGCGCCTCGAGCCTGAACTCCACCGTGGCGTCATCAACTGCCCTGCCGCTACCGGGGGAGATGACGCCTCTGAGCGCCGAGAGTGCGTTACCGCCCGAATCAGGATTGGATAGCCTGTCGAAGGTGGCCACGACGTCCCTGGGCGTCAGGTTGGCGCCGCTGTGAAACTTGACCCCACGCCGGATCTTGAAGGTCCATACGGAGGCATCGTCGTTCGGCTCCCAGCTCTCGGCCAGAC
>DATADG010000360.1:0-5804 GCA_036258655.1 Gemmatimonadales bacterium
CGACGTGGGTTGTCGCCGGTGATGGTGCATCCCGTGGCGAGGCTCACTAAGCGGACGAAGTGATCACCAGTCGCGACATTCGCCAACGTCAACACCCCGTTGAGCGCAATGGCTTGTCGCGCACCGCCATCGACGGTGACCTGAAAACCGTCAGGATCGACGCCGCTGGTGAACGTCGCGATCCTCAGACTTCCCGTTTCGGGTGGTGGGGCCGTGCAGGTAATGGTGAAGACCGCTCTGACTGTCCTGGCGGTCTGCACGATCGTGGCTCGAGGATTATCGCCTTGCAGCTGGCAGTTGGCGGGCAGGGCAGCCAACCCCAACGCGTGAGTCCCTGAGGGAATGCTCTCCAGAGTACGCGTCCCGGATGCGTCGATCGGGCCTACGGACGCTCCATCCAGTACGATGTCGTAGCTCGTTGGGGCGGGCCCCGACGTCGCGGTGACAATCTGGATCGAGCCCACCGGAGGTACGCAGGTGACGGCGAAATCGACCACCGTCGTGGACCCCGGAGTGACGCTTACAGTTTGGGGATTCTCGCTGCTTGTGGCACAGCCATCAGGCAGTCCGGTGAGCTGCACAACGTGAGAACCTGCCGGAACCTCCTGCCGACTCACAACTGCGTTATTGCCAATTGCCTGAGCTGGCTCTCCGTCAACTCTATAATTGTAGGCCGCGGTTGCCGCCGGCCCACTGGTGGTGGTTCGGATCTCCAGTGTGCCGGTGGTGGGGCCGGTTGGGTCTGTACCATCCCCGCCGCAGGCGGCGAGCACTCCCACAATGATTAATGCATGACAACGCATCCGTAGAATCCTTCCGGGGGCGTGCAGAGAACGATCGCCTGGGGGTCGAGCGAGGCTGGGCTGATCGCGGCTGGGGGGCAGGGGGAGCCGTGCCGCTGGGGCACAATTCTGTCGACGTGCGCTCGCAGACGCAACTGGTGGGCTCTGGTGCAACGATTGGCGCTCCGCGCCAAATTGACCCTGGGGATAACGTCAGGGTAGATTCCCGCACGATGAGCCCCATTACAGTGGAAAAAACCGCCGAAGACTCCGCTTCCAAGTCACTGCATGTGACAGTCCCGGTCGATCGCGTCCGGGAGGCAGAGGCACGGGCTCTGAAGTACTACGCCAAGCGAGCCCGACTGCCCGGTTTCCGGCCGGGCAAGGCGCCCGATACGGTGGTGCGCAAGCGCTTCGGTGACGCCATCCGTCAGACCGTGCTCGAGGAGGTCATCCGGGAGAGCTGGGAGACCGCCAAAACCAACGAGTCGCTCAAACCCATCACCGATCCCGCCATTCGCAATCTCAAGTTCGAAGATGGCAGCCCGATCGAGTTTGAGCTGCACGTCGAAGTGCGTCCCGAGCTACGGCTGGAGCGCATCGGTGGGTTCCGGCTGGAGCGCCGCGTGGCTCCGGTTACCGATCAGGCGATTGAGGCGCAGCTGGCTCGGATCCAGGAGCAGAAGGCCACCTGGATACCGGTTGAGGGCGCCAAGCCCAGCCCTGGTCAGATGGTTCGGGTGGAAGTGGCACCGGTCGAGAACGGCGTGCCGGGTACCGCCCAGCCATACGATCTTGTGCTGGGCGAAAACCAGGCGATTCCGGAGCTGGAGGAGCGCATCATGACCCTCCTCCCCGGTGAGAGCACCGAGGCCGAGGTGCGGTTTCCCGATGATCATCCCGATGAATCACGGCGCGGCCAGACCCGGCAGGTTCATATCACCCTCCACGAAGTCAAACGGCAGGAGCTGCCGCCGCTCGATGATGCTCTCGCGCGCGAAATCGGGGACTTCGAGAGTCTGGACGCACTCCGCGCGGCCATCCGGCAGGACCTCCAGCGGGAGGCTGAGCGTGAGGCCGACGCCGACGTCCGGCAGAAGCTGCTGGGCCAGATCGTGGAGGCCAATCGGGTGGAGGCCCCTCATTCGCTCGTGCACCGGCTGCTACACGGGTACGCTGAGGTCTACAAGGTACCGGAGGAGCAGCTCCCTACCTTCGAGCAACAGTTTCATCCGATCGCCGAGGCCCAGGTCAAGCGCGACCTGGTGCTCGACGCCATCGTTGAAGCACACGGGCTTCGCGCGACGGAAGCCGAACTGGACGAGCGGATCAACAGCATGGCTGCAGTGCGAGGGACCTCCGCCGCGCAGGTGTATGCCTCGTTGCAGAAGGCAAACCGGATCCAGGAGCTCGAGCGGGTTCTCACCGAGGACAAAGTGTTCACCTTTCTGATGTCGCAGTCCACCATTGAAGAGGTCACGTCCTGACCATGGCCACTTTGTATCCGCCGTATATCATCGAGCGTTCCAGCCGCGGCGAACGCACCTACGATATCTTTTCCCGGCTGCTGATGGATCGAATCGTCTTCATGGGCGCTCCGATCAACGATGACGTCTCCAACATCATCATCGCACAGCTGCTGTTTCTGGAGGCGGACAATCCGGACAAGGACATCTACCTGTACATCAATTCTCCGGGCGGTGTCGTTTCGGCGGGCATGGCCATCTACGATACCATGCAGCACCTTCGAGCTCCGGTGAATACGATCTGTATGGGTATGGCGGCTTCGATGGGATCGTTCCTGCTCGCGGCCGGTGCCAAAGGCAAACGGAGCGCGCTCCCGCACTCGCGCATCATGATCCACCAGCCCTCGGGCGGTGCGCAGGGGACTGCGGCGGATATCGAGATCCAGGCCCGGGAAATTCTCTATCTGCGATCGAAGATGAATTCTCTGTACGCGCTCCACACGGGGCAGCCGATCGAAACAATCGAGCGGGACATGGACCGGGATCGCTTCATGAGCGCGGAAGAGGCCAAGGCATACGGCATCATCGACAGTGTGTTCACGCCGCAAAAGGAGTTGGTACCGCACTCCAACGGCAAGGAGACTTGACGCTCAGGACACCCGGGAGCACTTTACCCGGCACTTATCCACCTCCATAACGACGCGGCTCCATGTCCAACGACAAGCACCTTCGCTGCTCCTTCTGCGGCAAATCGAAGGATTCCGTCCGGAAGTTCATCTCCGGTCCGTCGGTCTACATTTGCAATGAGTGCATCACGCTCTGCAATGAGATCCTGGCGGAGGACGAAGAGCGCGAGGTTGCTGACAGCATTACGCAGGTGCCTACCCCGTCCGAGATCAAGGACGTGCTGGACCAGTATGTGATCGGCCAGGAGCGGGCCAAGCGGACATTGTCGGTGGCGGTGTACAACCACTATAAGCGGATCAACGCCTCCAGCGGCCGGGAAGGCGATGTGGAGCTGGATAAGTCCAACATTCTGCTGCTCGGCCCCACCGGTGTCGGCAAGACCTTGCTGGCCCAGACCCTCGCTCGCATTCTCGACGTTCCCTTCACCATCGCCGACGCCACCACCCTTACTGAAGCCGGGTACGTCGGCGAAGACGTAGAAAACATCCTGGTCCGCCTGCTCCAGGCCGGCGAGTTCAACGTCGCCGAATGTGAGCGGGGCATCGTCTATATCGACGAGATCGACAAGATCGCGCGCAAGTCGGAGAATCCCAGCATCACGCGCGATGTGTCGGGTGAGGGCGTGCAGCAGGCGCTGCTCAAGATCCTCGAAGGAACCATCGCCTCGGTGCCGCCGCAGGGCGGCCGCAAGCATCCGCAGCAGGAATACATCCAGATCAACACCAAGGACATCCTGTTCATCTGCGGTGGAGCATTCGACGGACTGGAAAAGATCATCGAAGCTCGTACCGGCAGACAACAGATCGGGTTCAGCAACGATGGCCGGAAATCGAGCCAGCAGCTCACCAAGGGAAACCCGTACTCCGACGTGGAGCCGGATGATTTGCTGCGGTTCGGGCTCATTCCGGAGCTGGTAGGCCGCCTGCCGGTCGTGGTCTCGCTCGAGGCCCTGGATGAGGAAGCCCTGGTCCGGATCCTGGTCGAACCGAAGAATGCGCTGACCAAACAGTACCGGAAGCTGTTCGAACTCGAGGACGTCGGTCTCACGTTCGATCCCGAGTCGCTGCGCGCCGTAGCGCAGCGTGCGCTCAAGCGGGGCACCGGCGCCCGGGGCCTCCGCGCCATCCTCGAGACCATGATGACCGATATCATGTTCGACCTGCCCAATCGCGAGGATGTGCGTGAGATCGTCATCACCAAAGAGGCGATCAGCGAAGGCACCTCCCCGCTGATCGTAACGGAGCGAGCGAGGACCAAGCGGGAGGCGTGAGGGCGGCCGGAAAGCGGGGGAGCGGGGGAGCGGGGCCGGCGAACGGCAGCACAGCTCAGGACGGAATGGACGGTTCGGGCGCACAGGGTGCGCCCTTGTCACATCCGGTCCCCGGCATCAATCCGCTGGCATCGCAACCGATCGAGTTCGTCGGCTCATTTCCTGATCCACAGGTCAGGGTTGCCCCCGCGCTGCCCGAGATTGCCTTCGTGGGCCGGTCCAACGTAGGAAAATCGAGTCTACTGAACGCACTGGTGGGGCGGCCCGGACTGGCGCGAGTCAGCGGCTCTCCTGGCAAGACGAGGCTGCTGAACTTTTATCGGCTTCCAGAACTGTACCTGGTCGACCTTCCGGGGTATGGATTTGCCCGTGCCAGCAAGCAGGATCGCGCCGGGTACCGCGAGTTAATCACCCGCTATCTCCGCGGCCGACAAGATCTTGCAGGTATCGTATGGCTGCTGGACATCCGGCATGATCCATCCAAGGACGACCGGGAAATCCAGGAGCTGCTGGTGCACAGCAATCGGCCGGTATTGGCAGTCCTTACCAAAGCGGATAAGCTCACCCGCTCGGCCCGGCATGACCGCGAGCGCGCATTGGCCGCCAGGCTGGAGCTCACGCCGGACCAGATTCAATTGACCAGCAGTCGCTTGGGCCTTGGGATTGCCGAGCTTGCCGCCAGTATCGTTAGCGCCGTGAGAAAAGAGGGCTCGTGAACCGCCGCCTTTTTGCCGCCGTGCTTGTGCTGCTGGGATGCGCCGGACCTGTCAGAGGACAGTCAGGTGAGCGCGCCCGCCCACTACCCGCCGGATTCGGATCGCTGTCTCAGGACGATCTGGCGTTACGAGTTCGAAACGATGAGCTGGAGATTCGCTTTATCCCGCTCGATCCAGGCGTGACTCCGCTCCTCGCCCGCGATGCCTATCACGCCTTGCGCGCGTTGGTAGAGAGGCATCGCCGGGGCATCGACTCAGTGGCCTCGCGAGCCGGCGTGGCGCAGCCGGGGCTGGCTCTAGTCAGCTTCTTCGGGCTGCGCCCGGATGTCCGCTTCGATCCGCAGACCCTCACCTTGCTGATCCGGAACCAGATCTTCCGGCCGCTTGGGTTCATCCCGATCACGCCCAGGTTCACCTCGCAGCAACTGGGCGTCCGGGAGCAGGCGAGCGCGATCTACCTGTTTGAGCAGGACATTCCGGTACACGACTCATTCATCTTGTCCTACGGCGCACTTCAGTCGGAAGACTGGCAGAACAAGCAACCACTATTGGATCGCGAGCGGGCGCGGGTATCCGCCAGGGCACGAGGTCAGACCCGGGATACAGGGCGGAGAGGATCTCCCTGAAGCGAACGGCTATCCCGCGGGCGTATGATCCCTTGGCTGTCGCGCCGGATGCAGGCGGCCTGCACGGCGCTCCCGGCGGTGAGCGCGCCGCGCCTCGGCACGCGCCGCTCGAGCGGCACGGCCCCCTGCGGCAAATTGATGCGCGAGCAGGCCCGCACTGTACAGCACACCGGTGACGATGTGTGAGATGACCATCGCACGCAGCCAGCCCTGGTGGGTGATCGCCTGGATGAGGTAGCCGCTCAGGATCATGGGGC
>DATADG010000361.1:0-7033 GCA_036258655.1 Gemmatimonadales bacterium
CCCAGCCTCGTTCGCGCGCACCCGGGTAGCTGAACCAGACCTCGTGGAATTCAACGGCGCGGGCTCCGGTGGATGGAGGCAGCAAAGTTGGAACCCGGGGGCTCGTGATGGCTGGGACCTGACGAAACAGCTCGTTGATTCTGCCCATGGAGGCCGCCCCCCGTTGGACGAGATTGACGGCCCATCCCAGAGCTATCATGGGCCAGACCAGCATAGCGAGGTATACACCGAAGGCCACGAATTCACCTATAGAGACCGATCCGGACATGACCAAGCGCCCTCCCGTGTAGAGGACGATCAGTCCGCTGGCCCCGCCCAGCAGGGTGAGCAGGGGATAAAACACGCCCTGAATCCGGGCGAGGTCGAGATTCCGCTCGAGGTACGTTTGGCTCAGTTGCCTGAAGTGGTCGATCTCGGCGCGCTCCTGCCGATACGAGCGCACCACCCGCACGCCGGACAGGTTTTCGTGGGCATGGTTGGTGAGTTCGCTGAACTGCGCCTGAATTGCCTGGGAGCGGATGTGAATCAGGTGCCCCAGTGAAGCCATGGCAACAGGAAGGCCTACAAGTGGTAAGAGCGCCAGCATCGTCAGCCGAGGGCTGATGCTGATCATTGCAGGTACAACCAGCAGTGCACGGATGCTGGTGTCCACGAGATACATCAGCGCCGGTCCGGCCACCATCCGGACTGCCAGCAAATCATTGGTTGTGCGGGCCATCACATCGCCCGTGGGGTAGCGATCGTAGAATTCTGCCGCCATCCGTTGCAGATGGAGGTAAAGCTGGTCGCGCAGGTCGGTCTCAACGCGGCGACTGCCGCTGTTGAGCAGCTTACGCATGCCGTATCGGGCAACTCCGCCGGCTAATGCGACCGCCAAAAGGAGAGCCACAGCCGTCTGCACCTGGCCAAACTCGCCTCCACCGCGCAGGGCGTCGATCCCTTGTTGGAGAAACCGGGGAGCGAGGGTGGCGAAGAAGTTCGAGACGATGACCAGCGTGAGGCCGAAAACGTAGGCCCAGTAGTACGGCTTGAGATAAGGAAGAAGTGTCCGCAGCTCACCCATAGGAGAGTTGGAATGTCACCGAGCCGTGGGACTCGAGCAAGTCACATAAGGAGGGTTTGCATGTCCAGAACGTTCATTGCAACGCTCACGATTGCGGCGCTGGCAGCCTGCGCCCCAGGCGACCGGGAGGAGACGGCTGCCGCGGATAGCCTCAGTCGTGATCTGCAGCTGGCACCCGTGGATACCAGCGCCGAGCTGAACGATCGGCCGACTGCAAGCGCACCAGCACCGGCCGCCCGCACGCCAACACAGCCGAGCCGCCCGTCCGCCGCTCCGCGCGCGTCGGGGACGACGGCGTCGACCCCGGCTCCTGCTGCGCCGGTCGCCACGACCGCTAGCCTTGCGGCTGGGACCAGCTTGAGCGCCACCACGACGGCTGAAATACGCTCGCACAAGAACAAGGTGGGTGACACCGTCACAGCCACCATCGCCAGCGACATAAAGGACCGGTCCGGCCGTGTGGTAATCCCTGCCGGGTCCGAAGTCGCGTTAAAGGTGACGGCTATTAAGGAATCGGAAAACAAGAGTGACACCACTGGGACACTGACGCTCCAACCCACTTCCGTCAGCATCAACGGGCAGTCGCATCCGATCTCCGCCAGGATCGCGAATGTGGACACCCGGCTCGAGGGACGGAAGACGAATGCCGGGGATATCGCGAAGGTGGGTGGCGGCGCGGCCGCCGGCGCCATTCTGGGTCGAGTGCTGGGCGGCAGCACCAAGGGTGCAGTGATCGGTGGTGTGATCGGCGGAGCGGTCGGAACACAACGTGCCGTCGAAACCAAGGATCGCGACGTAGTGCTCCCTGAGGGAACGACGGTCACCCTGGTTCTGGACGAGACTTTCTCGCCAAGCTGATTGACCGCGTAAGCGGGTAAGAGAAAGCGGTGAGCGGGAACGATTGGAGCAATCCCGCTTGCCGCTTTACCCTTTCTAATCTGTCACGCTTCTGCTAATAACCCGCTCCGCCACCGCCGCGCCGGGGATCACTGACCCCCTGCCAGCCGTTGCTTGTACGGATAACCCCCTCAACATCACCCCATAGCCCACGGGCGGAGATCCCATGACCTTTGGCCCGAAGCGTATCGAGTGTCGCCGCGAAGAACCCGTTTGCCTCCACCTGAACGCTGTCCGGCAACGCCTGGTGGTGCATGCGAGGCGCCGCTACCGCGTCCGGCAGCGACATTCGGTGGTCGATCACGTTGGAGATAACGTGGTATACCATCGTGATTATTTTAGGACCGCCCGGCGTCCCCAGCACCATGTGGAGGCGTTTATCGCGATCGAGCACAATGCTGGGTGTCATCGCTGAGAGCATACGCTTCCCCGGCGCGATGGCGTTGGCCTCGCCCTGCACCAGTCCATACATGTTCGGCATTCCCGGGGCGGTGGCGAAGTCATCCATTTCGTCGTTCAGCAGGAAGCCGGCGCCGGTTACCGTAACCGCGCTGCCGTAGCTGTTGTTGAGCGTTGTGGTACAGCTGACCGCATTGCCTTCGGCATCAACAATCGAATAGTGCGTGGTTGAAGTGCCTCCTCGAGCCGCAGGATCGAATATCGGCGTGGTGGATGCCTGCTCGCCGATCTGACGTCGCAGCTCCGACGCGTAGGCTTTCGAGAGAAGACGTTCGAGCGGATTACGGACGAAGGCAGGATCGCCGAGGTATGTGTTCCGGTCGGTGAATGCGCGCCGCATTGCCTCGGCTTCACGATGCAGCAACGCCGCGGACCCAAACGGTGGCAGAGGCGTGTAGCCTTCCATAATGTTCAAAATCTGTCCCATCGTCACTCCGCCAGACGAGGCGGGCGGCATTGAGTAGATGGTGTAGCCGCGGTAGGAGATCTCGACCGGCTCCCGCCAGATGGCGCGGTAGGCTTCCAGATCCTCCCGGCTGATCAGACCTCCTCCTCGCTGCATCTCGGCGACAATGAGGTCGGCCACCCGACCTCGATAGAATCCGGCCGCGCCGCTGTCACGAATTGCCTCCAGGGTCGCTCCCAGCTCGGGCTGTCGAAAAGTGGAGCCGGGAGGCGGGGGGCGATCCGCTGGCAGAAACGTTGCCCGTGACGCAGGGAACAACACCAGCCGCATGCTGTCTTCCGCGATTGACAGGCTGCGGTACTCGTCGACCAGAAAGCCTTCGTATGCCAGACGGATGGAGGGCTCGATCAGGGTGGAGAAGGGAAGTCTGCCGTATCGATGATGGGCTTCGGTGAGCCCGGCGACGGCCCCGGGCACGCCAACGGAGAGATGTCCGGTGACACTCGCCTCTTCCCCCGCGGCTCGGTACATGTCGCGGCTTGCTCCGAAGGGAGCCGCCTCCCGGTAGTCGAGCGCTACCGTGCGGCCGGCGTGGGGACGAATGATCATGAAGCCACCGCCGCCGATGTTCCCGGCCTCCGGATGCACCACCGCCAGCGCAAATCCGACTGCCACCGCGGCGTCCACGGCATTGCCACCCTGGCGCAGTATGTCGAGGCCGACCTGACTGGCAATCGGACTTCCCGAGACGACCATTGCGTGAGCTGCGTCCGTCACCCTGGCTTTTCCTGCCATCGGCCATTCCGGTGAGACGCCGGGGAGAGAGGCCGCCGGTGAGTGAGCGGTCCGCCCACACGCGGGGACCACCAAGGCGATGAACAGGATCGCACCAGATTGAAGACGCACACGGACTCCGTGAGCCAAGCTCGAGGTGAAGAGAGTTGCCTGGGACGTCACAGGTGCTCTAATTTAGCCCGACGCTTACGCCTGGATACTTCTATCCGTTGCTTGCGTGGCTGACGATTACCTCGATACGCGCCTCACCGAGCGGCGCAATCCCCGCAGTTCCACCATTGATACGGCTTCAGCGCTCGAGATCGTGGATCTCATCGGTGCGGAGGACGCGACCGTGCCCAAGGCAGTCGCCAAGGCCCGGCTGGAAATCGCCCGCGCCATTGACATCATCGAAGGGGCTTTCCGCTCCGGCGGCCGGCTGATCTACATGGGTGCCGGCACCAGTGGCCGTCTCGGTGTACTGGATGCAGCAGAATGTCCGCCGACGTTCGGGACGCCGCCGGAAATGGTTGTCGGATTGATCGCGGGGGGCCCACCGGCCCTGGTTCGTTCCGTCGAAGGGGCCGAAGACGACACCGGAGCCGCAGAGCAAGCGGTCGACGCGCTGGCGGTAGGGGGAAACGATGTTGTCGTCGGAATCGCAGCGAGCGGAACGACCCCCTTCGTGCAGGCCGGGCTCGCCAGAGCGCGCAGTCATGGAGCCCGCACGATCGTGGTCGCATGCTCGAGTCTTCCTGCTCAACTGACCCAAACATGCGAGGTATGCATTACCGTACTGGTCGGCCCCGAAGTCGTGACCGGCTCCACTCGGATGAAAGCCGGAACTGCCACCAAACTGGTACTTAATACGCTCACCACCGGCGCGATGATCCGTCTGGGCAAGACCTATGGCAATCTTATGGTGGACCTGCGCGCCTGGAATGAAAAGCTGATAGATCGGAGCCAGAGGATCGTCATGGAAACCACTGGTCTCGATCGCAGGGCCGCACGCGAAGTCATCAAGGCAGCGGATGGTAGTGTCAAGACCGCAATCGTCATGGCGCGACGCGGCGTCGCACGAGATGAGGCGGAGCGGTTGCTCGCGGAACATGGCGGGCGTCTGCGTCTCATCGTTGGCGACCCCCCTCCGGTGCGAGCCTCATGACCGAGCGCCCCACACTGGCGGTGGGTCTGATGTCGGGCACGTCGCTCGACGGCATGGATGCCGCACTGGTACGACTCGAGGGCCCAACACATGCCTCGCTCATCGAATTCGTCACCCGCCCATATAGTCGGGAAGAACGAAGCCGCATCCGCCTCGCGCTGAACGGCGCAAGCGCATCGGAGCTCGCCCGTCTGCATGTGCAGTTGGCCGAGTGGGCGTCCGAAGCGGTGCAGTTGCTCCTCCGCAAGAGTGGCGTGCCGGCATCGGAGCTTTCTCTGATCGCATTCCCGGGACAGACAATTTGGCACGAGCCGCCGGTCGTGTCGTGGCAGCTGGGTGAGCCGGCCATCCTTGCTGAGCGCTTCGGCGTGCGCGTGGTCAGCGGGTTTCGCGCCCGCGATGTGGCCGCCGGAGGTCAAGGTGCGCCCCTGGTCCCGATGGCGGACGTGCTGCTCTTCGCGTCGGCCGACGCTCCCCGAATTCTCCTCAACCTCGGCGGCATGGCCAATCTCACGTATGTCGAGCGCCGCGCTCAGGATGATGGGGTACTGGCATTCGATACCGGGCCTGGAGTCGCAGTGATCGATGCGACCGCGCGCCTCGTCGACGACAGCCTGCCTTACGATCGCGATGGCCGTCTGGCGTCGCGCGGCACGGTCAACCAGGAAGTCCTCGCCGAGCTGCTGTCGGATCCGTACTTCGACGCTCCTCCGCCCAAGAGCACGGGCCGGGAACGGTTTGGTGATGCATATGCAGCAGCCTTGTACCGCCGTTTGCCTGGGCCGGATGCCGTTGCAACCGCGGTGGAGCTGACCGCACGAACCGTATCGTCGGCAGTGGGCCGGTGGACGCCGGCGCGCGTCGAGGTAGTTGCCTCGGGGGGCGGCTGCCATCATCCGGGGCTTATGACCGCGCTCGAACGACATCTCGCCGACCAGGGAAGTCATCGCTTGCGCCGGTTTGACGAGCTGTTCTTTCCTGGAGACGCGAAGGAAGCCGTAGCGTTCGCTCTGTTAGGCTATCTCACTCTCCACGGACAGCCCGGCAACCTCCCTGCGGCCACCGGGGCTGGAGGCCCCAGAGTGCTGGGAGCTGTGACTCCCGCATGACGAGCGGCTCGGTCAGGCGCACACCTGCAAGGCTCATCCTGCCTGCACTTCGTTCTGAGGCGCTGAGTGGGTTTGCCCATGAAGCGGGCCGGATCGCCGACGCGCTGGAGATCGGGGTCGGCGGCTTCATCATCTTTGGCGGAACGGCCGATTCGGTGCGTCGTCTCACATCCGACCTGCTCCGTCGGGCAGGACGTCCGTTGCTGCTGGCGGCGGATCTCGAGCGTGGAGCCGGACAGCAGATATCCGGACTCACCGAGTTTCCGCCACCACTGGCACTCGCCTCACTCAATGAACCGGCGGTTGTGCGGTGGGCGGCGGCGGTGACCGCTCAGGAGGCGCGAGCCGTCGGGATCAACTGGATTTTTGCCCCGGTTGCGGACCTTGATGTGCTGGCAGACAATCCCATCGTGCAGACGCGCGCCTTCGGCGGCGATCCCAACACTGTTGCTACCTGCGTGCGCCACTGGATTGAAGGTTGTCAGGCTGCGGGAGCGCTCGCCTGTGCCAAGCACTACCCGGGCCACGGCCGCACGTCGGTGGATTCCCACATCACTCTTCCGATAGTCGAAGCACCGGCATCCGCGCTCCGCGGGGCGGATCTCCTTCCGTTTACTGTGGCCATCGAGAGCGGTGTCGCGTCGATCATGACGGCCCACGTGGCATATCCTGCGCTCGACGACTCCAATTTACCCGCGACTCTCTCCCGCAGACTGCTGGGTGAACTGCGCACGAAGTCGAGGTTCGATGGACTCGTAGTCACGGATGCCTTGATCATGGACGGCGCGCTGTCCGGACGCCGTGAGTCCGATGCCGCGGTTCAGGCGATCCAGGCTGGTGCAGATCTCCTGCTGTATCCCAACGATCCGCGCCGCGTGCGCGACGCACTGGAGGCGGCGCTGGCGAGCGGAAATATTACGCCGGAACCACTGGATGAGTCTCTCGCTCGATACGAGCGCGCCCTGAAGTCCGCCACAGCGCCCACGCCTCCAGTCACTCGCGGCCCATTCGATTCAGCGGAAGGATTGGCCGACGCGCTGCTGCGGAGAGGGATGGTGCGGGGGTCACCGCCCGCGCTCACTCCACCGTTGGATCTCGTAGTGGTGGATGATGATGTCGGGGGACCCTACGCGCCGAGCGCAAGCGACTACGTCCATCGG
>DATADG010000362.1:0-9658 GCA_036258655.1 Gemmatimonadales bacterium
CGAGAGCCGTCTCCAGCACCGCCGCGCTGACCGCTACTCACGCGCTGCGACTGAGAGCCCTGCTGGGACTGAGCCCCCGAACGAACCTGGGCCGAGCCCGAGCCCGAGGCGTTCACCCGGATCTCGCGGGGACGCGCCCGCTCCGCCTTCGGAATTCTGACGAGCAGCACGCCGTTTTCGAACCGAGCCTCGATCTTCTCCGCATCCACCGTGTTGGGTAGCGCGAAGGTCCGCTCGAACACGCCATAAGTCCGCTCGAACCGGTGAACCCGCTCGTTGGTCTCCTCGGAACGCTGCCGCTTCTCGCCCCGAATGGTCAGAATGTTGTTCTCCAGCGAGAGCCGTACATCATCGGGTTCAACTCCGGGCAGCTCCATGCTGATCTGGAGGCTGTTCTGATCTTCGGAGACGTCCGTCGGGGCAAACCACGTCGAGGTTATGACGTTGCCCTGCTCCTGGAACGGGAAGTTGCTGAAGGCTTCGTCCAGCATACGGTTGAGCCGTTGAAGCCCAAACAGTCCTGGGTCGCGATATCGTGAGATTGCCATAGCTCCTCCTTGACGTCCACTCCTAAATAGAGGTGACAGTAATTGTTACGCCGTCTAGTGCCATGCCCGGATCCGGCAGTACTGGCACGGTACCCTGGCGCGAGGCACCGACCGTGCCAGCTTCAGGGCCGTTTAGGCGGCCAAATTGACATATTTCAGGGGCAGTTGGCAGACAAGTGGTGCCGGGAGGCAGAGCATTGTCAATCATGAGGGCCCTGGGATCTATCGGCGCCGCTCAGCCGCCTGTCTCATGGTGGTTTGATAGACGCGGATCAGCCGCTGCATGCGGTCCACATGCTGGGGGAGCCTCGAACCGTCCAGACTGGTTGAGGTGCCGGCTCCGCCCCCCAAATCGTCCAAAACGGAGTCCGCCAGCTGCCGGAAATTCCCCGAATCAGCGTACCCTGCCCGATAGAGGTCAGCGATCATGGAGTTGACGAGATCCCCCGCCATGTTCTTGTATGACGTCAGGTTATCAGGATTAGGAGGCTCGGCTCCGTTGGACATCAGAGTGAGCTGATTCTGAGTGGCCGGGATCAGCCGCGGAGCCTCGAGCTCCGCACCGCTATTGGTCCCTTCAAACCCGTCCTCCCGAGCCACGCTGTCCGCATCGGCGGTGTACGCCGACGCCGATGCGTTGCCGGGCTCGTCGCGGCCGCACGCCATGGATATTCCAGCGAACAGCATTATTACAGCTTGTCTCATTGATTCCTCGGGGCCTGGGAAGAAGCTGCGACATAATCGGCGCGTCGCTCGGGAGCATCAGTGTCCCCGGTCACTCCGGCTCAGCCCAGGGGCAGAGTAACAACCGGCTTGATTTGGATGTGCTGCTCCTCTTCTGTGCCGCTAGCGCCGAAAGAACCTCCCGAACACTCCAGTCGTGATCGTTGATTCGAATGCGAAGGCCAGCTCCGTCATGGATCCGTATCGCTCCGCTGGATCCACCGAGAGCGCTTTACTGATCACAGTTTCCAGCTTGGCAGGCAAATCGCCTTTCACCTCTCGAAGCCGGAGCGGAGATCCCCTCAGCCGGGCAATCATCGTTTCCTGAGCACTCTTCCCCGTAAAGGGGAGTTGCCCGGTGAACAGCTCAAAGGCAAGCACCGCGAGCGCGTAGATATCGCTCCGGCCGTCCAGCGGCTTGCCCCGAATCTGTTCCGGGCTCATGAACTCGGGAGTGCCGAGCACGATCCCGGTTGCCGTGAGCTTCACCACGTCAGGACCTGCGCGTCTTTCCTTGGCTAGGCCGAAGTCCATGACAACGGCTCTGAAGCCGTTGGGTGATTCGGGGTCAGGCACCAGCATCACGTTCTCGGGCTTCAGATCACGATGCACGATATGGAGCTCGTGCGCATGGGCCAGGCCGTGACACATCTGGACCAGCAGTGGAATGCCTTCTGCCAGTGGGAAGGGGCCGCGCCGGGTCTCGTGCTCACTCAGCGCCTCTCCCTCGAGAAATGGCATGACCAGGTAGATGAGACGGTCGGCTGTTTCGCCGAGGCGCAGAATCGGGCACACGTTCGGATGGTTGAGGCGCGTGGCGATGGTCGCTTCCCGGCGCAGTCGTTCCACGGAGCCCGGGTCACGAGACAGTCTCGGAATCAGGATCTTGACCGCTACGGCCCGACCGGTGTCGACCTCTTGAGCCTGATAGACGTACGACATTCCTCCCTCGCCCAGCTTGCGAAGGATGTGATAGCGCTCATCCAGGATCTTGCCGGTGAGCGAGGCAAGTGCGGGAGGGACTAGATCAAAAGGAGCCTTACCGGTTGGCCCTTCGCCTGCATCCCGGCTTGAGGTGCGAGCCGCTGACGTGCCGGGATCTTCCTTCGGCTGTCGGTCACTCTCCACCAGGAGTGACCCATCTTTAACGCAGAACCGCGCCGGTGCTGCGTAGGTCGTTTGGCACCGCGGACAACGCCGGCTGCTCAATCGCGGAACCGATTGCGGCCGTCGCTTTTAGCCCGGTAGAGGTGGGTGTCGGCGAGGCGCAGCAGCGACTCCCCATCGCTCACCCGCTCATCGGGATAGGAAGCAATGCCGATGCTGATGGTTACTCTGACCGGTCGCCCGGGCTCACCGAAATCATGGGTAGCCACCCGACGGAGTATACGCTCGGCAAAGTTGCGCGATTCGGCACTAGTGGTCTCCGGCAGCAGCACCACAAACTCCTCTCCGCCGTATCGGGCGACGATGTCGACCGACCGCTGTTCCCGCTTGAGGAGATTCGCCAGCTGCTTGAGCACCCGGTCACCCACCAGGTGGCCATGGGTATCGTTGATCTGCTTGAAGTTGTCGATGTCCACCATCATGCCGGTCAGCATCGTCGCGTACCGGGCCGCGCGATCCATCTCCTGCTCCAGCTTTTCCATCAACGCCCTGCGGTTGAAGCAATTGGTCAAGGGATCGGTCTCGGCCAGGTGGCGCATCTGCTCCTGGCCCAGCACTGCGTTCTCGAGATCGTAGGCCCGCTCCAGCGCGGCGACTGCTGCGTTGGTCACCTCTTCGGCAAACTGCACGTCATGCTCGTTGAGTGGTGGATCCTCACTGGTGGTCCGAAGAAAGAACACGCCAACCGGCTGCTGTCGCAGGCAAAACCGGAGCGCCACGGCCGATCTGGTCTCGACCGGACGTCCCTGGTTTTCCCACTCAGTCCGAACTCCCCGGTAGAGCGGATCGGTCTGGACATCCCGCACCAGCACGACCTCACCCGTTCGCAGGGCGTGTCGAATTTCGGGATACCGACCGAGATCGACCTGCAGATTATGCAGCATCGGGTTTTCGAAGGCGGCTACCACCGTTCCTTTTTCGTCGTCCGGACCGGCCATGATGATGGAGCAGCGGGAGATACTGAGTGCCTGTGCCACCCGCCGGACCAGAATGCTGTAGATCTCCTCCGGACGAAGCGAGGCGGTAACCTCCTGCATAATGTCCATCATCTCGCTGCGCGACCGGGCCTCTGCCCGTGCCTGATTGAGCTCTCTCCCGACCCGCAGGTGTGCCTTGACCCGGGCCAGCAGCTCCCGAACCCGGAACGGCTTTGGTATGAAGTCGGCGGCGCCGAGGCCGAGGGAGCGGACTGTGGCTTCTTCCGGCGGCATGGAGGAGATCATCAGGACTGGGAGGTCCTTGAACCGCGGGTCGGCCTTGACTCGCTGGAGCAGCTGCAGGCCGTCCACCTTGGGCATCATGATGTCCAGCAGTAGAAGATCAAATTGCTCGGCCGTAAGGTGCTCGAACAGGTGTTCCCCGCCCGGGGCGGTGAACACGTCGTACCCGTTCTCCTTCAGAATCCACGATAAGGTCCGCGAGAGCGCCTGATCGTCATCGGCAACCAGAATCTTCGGTGCCACTGTTGTCATTCGACCCGCCCTCGGTCGGGGTGGGTCAGGCGCTCGAACAGAGCTGGGTCCACGTTCCTGCCGCTCACCACCGCCACGGTCGGCCCGGCCGGCTGTACACTGCGGCTTAGCAGGGCTGCCGTGCTAACGGCACCTGAGGGCTCCACCATCAGCCCCACTTCTGTATGAAGAAAACGAACGGCCGCGACGATTTCCTCTTCGCTCACCTGAACCGATTGCCGGACCACTCCGGAAAGTGTCCTGAAGGGCAGCTCTCCGATCGAGACTGGGAGCAACCCGTCGGCCAGGCTTTGGGTATCATCGAGCTTCACTGGATGGCCGGCGTCAAGCGCCCGCGCGAGTTTGGCGGCCCCGATGGGCTCAACCCCTATTACCTGTGCGTCCGGCTTGAGCGCGGAGACCGCCGAAGCAATGCCTGCAATGAGCCCACCGCCACCAACGGGGACCAGAATAGTGTCTGTGCTGGGATAGTCTTCCAGGATCTCGAGCCCGCAGGTGCCCTGGCCGGCTATGACATCGAGGCTCTCGAAAGGGGGCACCATGGTAAGGCCTTCCTCTTCAGCGAGGCGGCGAGCCTTCTCGTACCGTTCGGCAGAGCTGTTACCCGCGATCACCACCTCGCCACCCAGCTTCCTGACCCCGTCCACCTTGATGGCGGGAGCTCGTTCGGGCATAACCACGACCGCACGGATGCCGAGCTGCCTGGCCGCGAAGGCGACTGCCTGGCCATGATTGCCGCTCGAATAGGTAATAACTCCACGAGCGCGGCTTTCTGCTGGAATCCGTGAGATCGCGATGTATGCCCCACGGATTTTGAAGGCTCCGACTGGTTGCAGGTGCTCGCACTTCAGGAAGACGGGGACGCCAGTGAGCGACTCGAGAGCGGGCACCGGAAGGAGGGGGGTCCTGACCGCAATCCCCTCAAGCGCGCTGGCGGCTCCCCGCAGCGCCTCCAGCGGCACTGGAGTACCCGGGTCAGGATAGACCCAGGGCTTGGCCTGGGGGTTGGCCGCAGACGTCATCGATAATGATAGCCTTTATTCTACGGCAGCGGTTGGGGTGACCTCGTCACCACCCGCGGCCGATTCGGCTCCTCCTTCTTCCTCCTTCACCACCCGGGCCACGTCCACCACGGCGTCGCCACTATCCAGGTTCATGACCTTGACGCCCTGGGTATTTCGGCCGATGACACGGATGCCGTCGACCGGAAGCCGGATGATGACACCATGGCGAGTGATCATCATCAGCTCGTCTTCAGGAATCACTTCCTTCAATGCTACGATCGGCCCGGTCTTGTCGGTCTTCTTCAACGTGATGATCCCCTTCCCGCCGCGCTTCTGCACCCGGTAGTCCGAAAGCTCGGAGCGTTTGCCGTAGCCCTTCTCACTCACCACCAGAAGCGTGGCGTCCCGTCGCACGACCACCATGCCGATGACCTCATCATCCTCCTCCAGCTCGATGCCTTTCACCCCCGTGGTCGCCCGGCCCATGTCGCGAACGTCACCCTGATGGAAGCGAATGCTCATGCCATCCTTCGTGGCCAGAATGATGTCGCTGTTCTGATCGCACACCTGCACATCGATCAGCTCATCGCCTTTTTCGATGTTGATACCGCAGATGCCGGTCGCGCGGACGTTCCCGTACGCCGAGAGCACGGTCTTCTTCACGGTTCCTTTGCGGGTGGCAAAGATGAGACATTTGTCGTCCGTGAACTCTCGCACGGGCACCAGCGCGGCAATCTGCTCGTCGGGCCTTATGGCGATGCAGTTGATAACCGGCTTGCCCCGGGCGGCTCTCCCGGCCTGGGGGATCTCGTGGACCTTGAGCCAATAGACCTGGCCCTTGTTACTGAAGAACATCAGGTAGTCGTGCGTACTGGCGATGAAGAGGTGCTCGACCCAGTCATCTGCCTTGAGATCAGCCCCGTTCAGTCCCCGTCCCCCTCGGCGTTGCCGCTTATAGGTGGTGATGGGGATTCGTTTGATGTAGCCGCTGTGTGAGATCGTGATCACCATATCCTCCTCGGCGATCAGATCCTCCACCGTAAATTCTCCCTGGTCGGCAACGATCTCGGTGCGGCGATCGTCACCGAAGGTGGCCCCAATGTCCTCCATCTCTTCCTTGAGAATCGACATCCGCTTCGGCTTCGAGGCGAGAATTCCTTTCAGCTCTTTGATAGTCGCACGCACTTCTTTCAGCTCCGCGTCGAGCTTCTCGATCTCCAGCCCGGTGAGCTTGGCCAGGCGCATGTTGAGGATGGCGTCGCTCTGCTTTTCGCTGAACCCGAACCGCTTACGGAGCCGGGCGTCGGCTGCCGCGGTGTCCTCTGAACCCCGGATGATATTGATGACTTCGTCGATGTTATCGACCGCGATCTTCAGGCCGTCGAGGATGTGCTCCCGCGCCTGAGCGGCGTCGAGATCGAACTGGGTCCGCCGGGTGATGACGTTGTGGCGATGGTCGATGAAGTGCTGCAGCAGCTCCTTCAGGTTCATGATCTTGGGCGCCCCGTTGGTGAGCGCCAGCATGATCACCCCGAAGGTGGTCTGCATCTGGGTGTGCTTGTAGAGCTGATTCAGGACGACATTGGGGATCGCATCCCGCTTGAGCTCGATGACGATCCGCATGCCGTCTTTATCGGACTCGTCATTGATTCCCGTGATCCCCTCGATCTTCTTCTCCGCCGCCAACTCGGCAATGGACTTGACCAGGTTTTCTTTGTTGACCTGATAGGGAATCTCGGTCACCACGATCTGGGAACGGCCGCTGGTCTCCCGCTCCTCGATCTGGGCCCGGGCCCGCATGACTACCCGACCTCGGCCGGTCTCGTAGGCCTCCTTGATCCCTTCGCGTCCATAGATGTAGGCGCCGGTAGGAAAATCCGGACCCTTTATGGCCTTCCGCAGCTCGCCAATGGTGGCATCCGGGTTGTCCACCAGCATCTGCACCGCTTTGACGACCTCTCGCAGGTTGTGCGGAGGAATGTTCGTCGCCATACCGACCGCAATGCCGCTCGACCCGTTCACGAGCAGGTTGGGGATCTTGGCCGGAAGGACGGTGGGTTCCCGCCGCTGATCGTCGAAGGTGGACTGGAAATCGACCGTGTTCTTGTCGATGTCGTCCAGCATGGCTATCGCCACGCGCGTAAGCCTAGCCTCGGTGTAGCGGTAGGCGGCGGCGGGATCTCCGTCGACTGATCCGAAATTCCCTTGACCATCGACCAGCGGATATCGAAGGGAGAACTCCTGAACCATTCTGACCAGCGCGTCATACACCGAGCCGTCACCGTGCGGGTGGTACTTACCCAGCACGTCTCCAACGACGGTCGCCGACTTCTTGTACGCCCGGCCAGGCACCAGTCCCAGCTCATTCATGGCGTGGAGGATTCGGCGATGTACCGGCTTGAGACCGTCTCGCACGTCGGGCAATGCGCGCGAAACGATGACGCTCATCGAGTAATTGATGAACGACTGCTGCATCTCTTCTTCGATTAGCCTGGGCAGAATACGTTCGCGCGAGTTGGGTGCGGTCATGAGAACCTGTATTGAAGCAGTGGCTGCCGGGGGCTCGGGTCGAGCCCTGAATTATAACCCGACAGGAGTGCCACAAGCAACTTCGCGGTCTCGGCCAAACCTTCGTAGCCGCAATGACTTAACCGACAAATCCGACCCACGTCTCCAGCCCGACTCAAGCCGTACAGGCGAGCGGTCGAAACTTGAGTCATGGCCTTCACCCATCATTGCGCCCCGACACCCCTTCTATTCGTGTTTGCACTGCTCGCAGTCGGCCAGCCGCTGCCGGCTCAGGCTCCTGCCCCAAGCGGGTTCGACAGCTTCATCATGCTGGTCCCACCCCGGGACACCAACACGATCAAAAAGCTGGTCCGCGACAGTGAACGTGACGTCGCCGCTGCTGAGAAGACCCGGCAGCAGGCAGAGACCATGCGCCTGGGCGCCACTTCGCGGATTGAGTTCAAGAAGGTCGCGATTGCCCGACTCAAAGAGCGCATTGGACTCGCCAAGAAGGAGGGCCGCGAGGCGGATCGTGTCGGCCTCGAGGCGGAACGGAAAGCCGCCGAGCGCGAGATTGACCTTCTGAAACGGCGTGAAGAGCTGCGGGAAGCCGAGGCCATGCTGGAGACCAAGCGATCCGAGCTGGCCTCATTGACCAAGCAGGCTCTCGAGCTCGAGCTACAGCTGGCTAGAAGGCGCGCGAGTCGCCGCCGGGCTACTCTCGGTGCCGCGGGGGTAGCCAGCCTGGAACAAGTGATCGGGGAGCTGGAGAAGCAAACCCTGGAAGCGCAGCGCGCTCAGAGCGCCGCCAGTATGGACGTTGCGGATCAGGAGATTCGGGTCATCGATCGCCGCCTGGACCTGTTGGATGCCCAGCAGAAGCTGCTCGGAGGAGAATAACCGCAGCGGCTAGCAGCCGCCCCTTTACTCCAGCTGCTGACCCTCACGCACCAGCAACACCGTTCCCGCCCCACGCCCGAGCACCGGCGCCGCCTTCGGCTCTACAATCTCTCCAATTGGTAGCCCCTGCCGATCCATTATCCTGAAGACCATCACTGGCTGCCTACGGGCAAGCTCGACCATCTGCGCCTCGCATTCTGTGGGTTGATCCGTTTTCCGGTGCTGCGTCGTATGCTGTAGATGGCTGAACGCAACGGAAGGTTGCTCCGCCCGGATCATTCAACCCTTTTCCTCCCCTGGTTGTCAGACATGCGGTTCAGAACTACGACCTTACGCTCCGGGGCCGGGTGGAAGAACGCGAACTGATCGGGCGAGTTCTCGCCGGCGATCCCGGCGCCGAGCGTGCGTTGTACGACGCGCACGTAGATCGGGTCTTTCGATTGGTTTACCGGATGGCAGGCGATTTCGACCGGGCACAAGATTGGACCCAGGAGACCTTCATCCGTGCCTTTAGTCGATTGGGAGAATTTCGGGGCGAGTCGGCCCTGTCGACATGGTTGGGATCCATTGCTATCTCGATAACTCTAAACGGCTTGAGGAAGGTGCGGCGGCGCAATGAACGAGAGGTGGCTCTGGATGACATCCTGCCTATTGGTCGGTCTGGCGGGAACGCCGAGCCCGACCTCAAGGCTCGATTGACTCAGGCGATCGATGGCCTTCCCGACGGCTACAGGGCGGTATTCGTGATGCATGACGTTGAGGGGTACACTCACGAGGAGATTGGCACCATACTCGGCGTGCACCCGGGAACCTCGAAAGCACAGCTATTTCGTGCCCGTGCACGGCTTCGGGAGGCACTGGCTGATTTCGTGAAGGACTGAGCTCATGGACGATCGGTTGGATGACCAACTGAGCGCTGCCGCGCGCGATTACAACCAGCCGCCGGAAACTCCCCGGGAGGCGATGTGGGAAAGGATTGTGGCGGAGCGGACGGTGAAGCCGGAGAGGGCGGAGCAGTCGCAACACAGCGATATCATACTTCTCCGACCTGTCCGACATCTCCGACCGTTGAGCTGGGCCGCGGGTATCGCCGCGATTCTGGCTCTGGGTATTGGCATCGGACGGCTCTCCGTCCCGCCGACGTCTCCGAGCGTTCCCGAGCAGTCGGTGGCCCATCAACCACGACCTCGGGTGAACACCGCGGCCTATGAAGTGGCCACTGCCGAATATCTCAGCCAATCCGAGGCGTTCTTGACCCTGTTCCGCGCATCCCTGCGCCAGAACGCCGGCGAATCGACCAACCGGCTGCTGCTCGATTCGCCGGCGGCGCAAGACA
>DATADG010000363.1:0-2234 GCA_036258655.1 Gemmatimonadales bacterium
CCCGGCTGGGGACGACTGCCTGGCCGGCATTCTCTTCGTTGCCCGCGTCCGGTGGGGCGAGGTGGCGGAGCAAATGCTTGTCGACGCCGCGGTCATGGCCCAAACCAACGACATCGCGCGCATGTTCCTGCTCTGGGCTGCACGGGGCCAGAGCATCGAGCCCGTCCATCGATTTCTCACCCGGGCAGTGCGGGGCGACAGCTTGGGGGCGGCCCGGGCCCTGGATGAGCTAATGACTTTCGGGGAGACCTCGGGGGCCGATCTCGCGCTGGGATTACGGCTGGGCCTGGAATCCCTTCCCAGTAATCCTCCGGCTAGGCCGCGGGCAGCCGCGCACTCGTCGCGTCCTTTTGACAGGGTAACCAGGCACTAAAGCTTTGCCTCCAGAGCGCTCGGAGCTGCAGACGCTTCCACGACCGTCTCATAGATGGCGATATGTCGATCGGCACACGCATCCCAGGTGAACCGGGCGGCCACTTGCGGGCCGGACCGGGCGAGCGTTTCCCGAAGGTTGGCGTCGGTGGCCAGGCGAACCAGTGCTGAAGCAAGCTTTTCGGCGTCGCCGGGAGGGACCAACAGCGCGGTATCGTCGCTGAGATACTCACGAAAGACTTCGATATCCGTGGCCAGTACAGGCAGTCCCGCGGCGAGGGCCTCTAATACCGCCAGCCCCCACCCCTCCTTAACAGAGGGAAAGACGAATGCGTCGGCGGCGTGGTACCAGCCGGGAAGCTCCTGGTCGGAGACGGTGCCGACGTTGATGAAGTCTTTTCCCTCCACCAGCCCAAGCTCTTGTGCCCGCTGAAGCACGAGCTCCCTGTAGGCGCTGTGGTCCCGGAACGAGTGTCCGCCCACCAGCACGAGGACCGGAGGAGGGACGAGCTCCAGCTTCACCCGCGCCATGGCTTCGACAAGCTCCAGGCTGCCCTTGCGAGGGTCGATCCCGCCCACGGTGAGGAACATGGGCCGGTGGGTCGAGCCCACTCGAGCACGCAGCGCACCCGAGTCAAAGCCAGACGGTCTATGGAACCGGTCCCCATCGACCCCGTTGGTGACCACGGTCGCGTCAATCCCATATAACTCCTGGAGGATCCGCCGCCAGTAACGGCTCACGACGAGAACGTGGTCCGGCTCCAGGATCGAGCGATGCTGGCATTCGATGAGGGCAGGGGTGGAGAAGTCGTCGAGGTGGTGGACGGTTCGAACTACCCGTAGCCCTGGAGCGGCTGCCCGCATCTGGCAGGCCGCCCTGGCGGCGATGCAATCCTGGGCGTGAATGATGTCAAATCGGCCGGGGACTGTGGTGGCGAGGTGATCGGTCAAGACCTGTACGCTCAGCGCTACCTTTTCTTCAAGGCTGGCACTAGCTTCCGGAGCCCGGTACACGGCATGGGGCACTGAGGTCTCCCGGAAGAAGCCCTCATCGGGATTCCCGAGGGCGAAAACGTGGACAGGCTGGCCCTTAGCGAAAAGCGATTCCGCCAAATGCAGAGCGTGCACCGCCCCGCCCCGTGGCCTTGTCGAAAAGGTCACCATGGCCACCCGAGGTGGGTTCATGCCGCCTGTCGGGCCGTAGTCAGCGATCGATCCGCGGCTCAAGACGAGCGCAGGGCCATCCAGGCTGCTTGTGACGGCGTCTGTCCCGGATTGACCCAGCGGTGAGGACGGTCGGTGCGGAAGTGAAGGGCGTCCCCACGCCGTAGCACATATTCCTCGCCGTCGATTTCAAAGTTCAGACTCCCGCTCAGCATGAAAATGAGCTCCTCGCCCGGATGCTCCATGGGTTTGGGTCCGCTCGTCGCTCCGGCATCAACGGTGGCGATGGCACCCGCCATGAAAAAGCGGCCGTACGGTCCGCTGATGCCCCGCAGCTCCAGGCCTTGCTTCGACGTCAAGACGGGCCGGCGGTCCTTGGCGCGGATGTGCACCACCGGCTTGACCTCCTCCTGCTCCTCGACGAAGTAGGCGACCGAACGATTCAGCGCTCCGGCGATCTTCATCAGGGTGGTAACCGTGGGGACCATCCCGTTGCGCTCAATCTTGTGGATGGCCGCCGCGGAAACCCCAGAACGCTCGGCTAGCTGCTGCAGTGAGAAATCCTTCTGACGGCGCAGCTGCCGGATCTTCGGACCTATGGCAGCGATCACTTCTTCCATCCCTCACCTCCCGCCTGGCGCGGTAACCTATAGGCGAGTAGAGTCTTTACGCTCTAGTAGATGCGGCATTTAGAATAG
>DATADG010000364.1:0-3128 GCA_036258655.1 Gemmatimonadales bacterium
CAGTGCTGGATGCCATCCTGGCGCAAGATCCAGCGGCGCGGGTTGCCTGTGAAACCATGGTAACCACCGGCATGGCCGTGATTGCCGGAGAGATAACGACCAGTACTTACGTCCACATCCCTGACCTGGTGCGGGAGACGGTGGAGTCGATCGGCTATACCGACGCCTCCTACGGTTTCGATGGGCGCACCTGCGCGGTGTTGACCACCATCGACCGGCAATCACCTGATATCGCGATGGGAGTCGATCCTGGGGCCAAGAAGGAGCAGGGTGCCGGTGACCAGGGGATGATGTTCGGCTACGCCACGGACGAGACTCCGGAGCGGATGCCCCTACCGATCGTGCTGGCTCATCGGATTGCCGAGCGGCTGGCTGCCGTTCGGAAGGGACTCAACGGGCATCCCCGGATCGACTGGCTACGCCCCGACGGAAAGTCGCAGGTCTCGGTTGAATACGAGGGTGACCGGCCCGTTGCCGTGCGAACGGTTGTGGTGTCCACCCAGCACGCCGAGCGGAACGGCACTCGCGAGCTGGCTCACAGCACTATCCAGGATGCCGTGATTCAGGAGGTCATTCGGCCGGTGCTGGAAATGGCCGGCATGGAGCACAACCGGACTAAGTTTCTAATCAACCCCACGGGGCGATTCGTCATTGGCGGTCCTCACGGAGATGCGGGGCTGACCGGCCGGAAGATCATCGTGGATACCTATGGGGGCATGGCACGGCACGGTGGCGGGGCGTTCAGTGGGAAGGACCCGTCCAAGGTCGACCGCTCGGCGGCCTATGCTGCGAGGTGGGTGGCCAAGAACATCGTGGAGGCCAAGCTGGCGCGGCGCTGCGAGGTCCAAGTGGCCTATGCTATCGGCGTAGCCCAACCCGTGTCGGTGATGGTGCAGACCTTTGGGACCGGTGTCGTGCCCGACGGGGACCTCGAGAAGATCGTGCAGGACGTGTTCGATCTCACGCCCCGGGGCATTATTGATGCATTAAAGTTGAAGTGCCCAATTTATCGGCCGACCGCAACGTACGGGCACTTCGGGCGTCCCTCGAAGAGTGGCGAGTACAACGGACAAAGGGTCCAATTTTTTACCTGGGAACAGCCCGACCGCGTGAAGGATCTGCTGTCGGCCGCCCGCTGAGGAGCACATGACGGTTCAGACTGCCAGCGACAAGTACGACATCAAGGATCTGACACTCGCGGACGAAGGGAAGCGTCGTACCGAATGGGCGGAGCGCTCCATGCCGGTGCTGCGGCAGATTCGGGCCCGCTTTTCGAAGGAGCGTCCGCTGAAGGGCCTCAAGCTCTCGGCCTGCCTCCACGTCACCACCGAGACCGCCAACCTGATGCAGACCTTGCGGGCAGCCGGCGCGGACATTGCCCTCTGCGCCTCGAATCCACTGTCCACTCAGGACGATGTGGCGGCCCATCTGGTCCGGGATCATGGCGTCCAGGTCTATGCCATCAAGGGCGAGGATCACGAGACCTACTACAACCACATCGCCCAGGCGCTCGCCTTCGGGCCTCACATGACACAGGACGACGGAGCCGACCTGGTCGGCTCACTGCATATGATCGCGCTGAACCGGCTGGATGATCTGGCGCCGCCGATTCGGCGCTGGGTCGAAGGCCTGTCGACGGCAGAGCGGAAGGAGCTGGTCGGTGCGGTACGTGGCTCGACCGAGGAGACCACTACCGGCGTCATCAGGCTCAAGGCCATGGCCAAGGAAGGCGTGCTCCAGTTCCCGATCATCGCGGTGAACGATTCGAATACCAAGCACATGTTCGATAACCGCTACGGCACCGGCCAGTCCACTCTGGACGGCGTGGTGCGGGCTACGAACCTGCTGCTGGCTGGCAGCACGGTGGTTGTCGCCGGCTATGGCTGGTGCGGGCGTGGAGTCGCGAGTCGCGCCCGGGGAGCGGGGGCGCATGTCATCGTGACCGAGGTGGATCCCATTCCGGCCCTCGAGGCACGGATGGATGGCTTCGAGGTGCGGCCCATGGCGGAGGCCGCTCCGGTCGGCGATCTCTTCGTGACCTTGACGGGCAACATTAACGTGGTGCGTCCTGAGCACTTCGCCGTCATGAAGGATGGGGCGATCGTGTGCAATTCGGGACACTTCAACGTCGAGCTCGACCTGGAGGGTCTGGCCCGGATTGCCAGCGGACGGCGCTATGTGCGGGAGATGGTGGAGGAGTTCGTCGTCAAGGGCAAGCGCATCATGGTGCTGGCGGAGGGCAGGCTGATCAACCTCGCGGCCGCTGAGGGTCATCCGGCGAGTGTCATGGACATGTCGTTTGCCAATCAGGCACTCGCGGCCGAAGTGCTCGCTCGAGATGCCGCCGGGATGAGCAAGGCGGTGCACCGGCTTCCGGTCTCGGTCGATCAGGAAATCGCCCGGCTCAAGCTCCAGAGCATGGGCATCTCCATCGATTCGCTGACGCCGGAGCAGGTGGAATATCTCGCCAGCTGGGACGCCGGTACTTGAGCGCATGATTGATGATTGAAGTCACGGTGGCCCACCTTGGTCTGGACCGGACCACAAACACTCCCGTTGTGATTCTTCGCGAGAAGGACGGTTCCCGGGTGCTCCCGATCTGGATCGGCCCGGCGGAGGCGAGCGCCATTGCAATGGAGCTGCAGGGCATGAAGGCGCAGCGTCCGCTCACCCACGACCTCCTCAAGCAGATTCTGGTCGGTCTCGGCGGCGACCTGCGCCGCGTGGTGATCAGCGCAGTGAAAGAGAACACGTACTTCGCCGAGCTCCTGATCCGCCGGGACGACCATGTCTTCCAGGTCGATGCCCGGCCCTCGGACAGCATTGCGCTGGCGCTTCGGATGCGGGCGCCGATCTTTACCAGCGACCAGCTGCTGGACCAGAGCGGCGTGGAAACCGACGAGCCTTCTCCCTCACCCTCCCTCGAGGCGGACAAGCTCAAGGACTACCTCGAGAAGATGGACCCGCAGGATTTCGGGAAGTTCAATCCATAGCCGAGACGCAGAATCCGAAGAAAACGGAGATGGCGAGGAGGACGGAGATGGCGACGAAGTCCCTTTCCGTCCTCTTCGCCATGTTCGCTCTCTACGCCGTCTCCGCCAACGCCCAAATCATCCCCGCCACCGGCC
>DATADG010000365.1:0-11989 GCA_036258655.1 Gemmatimonadales bacterium
ACCAGCTGGGCTTCGTGGCCTCGTCGTGGCTGGACTGCTGGCGGCGCTGATGAGCTCGCTCTCCGGAGTGTTTAACTCCTGCGCGACGCTTATCACCTGGGACGTTTATCGGGAGGCTCGCCCCAAAGCGTCTGAACGACAGCTCGTCCTGGTGGGACAGGCATCGACCGCAGTGCTCGTAGGATTCGGATTACTCTGGATTCCGCTGATGCGCCTGATCTCGGGTACCCTCTACCAATACCTCCAGAGCGTGCAGGCGTATATCTCACCCCCCATCGCGGCGGTATTCCTGGTGGGCGTGTTCTGGCGCCGGGTCAACGCACAAGGCGCAATGACCGCGCTGCTCTTGGGTTTTGTTCTCGGAATGGGAAGGCTCGTCGCGGAGCTGAACAAGGCATCACTGAGGGGTCCGATCCTGTTCTACGCGGACATTAACTTCCTCCATTTTGCGGTGTTGCTGTTTCTGATCTGCACGGCGGCCCTGGTGCTGGTGAGTCTTGCCACCGCTCCACCTCCCTATCAGAAGGTGGCGGGGCTTACCTACGGGTTGGCAGATGCGGCAACGGACCGACCGGAAGGCCCCCGCGGGACAGATCCACGTTGGAGGCGGACCGATCTGATCCTGAGTGTGGTTCTGGTGCTCTGCGTTCTGTTGATCTGGTGGTACTTCTCTTGATCACGGGGCGGCGAGGCAGCGGGGCGGCAGGTAGCGAGCCGGCTGCCCCGCTGACCCGCCTACATGTACTCGTCCAGCTGGTCGAATCCGACGAGGACATCGCGTGGCTTGCTTCCATCCGGCGGGCCTAGGATGCCGGCATAATGCAGCTGGTCGATAATTCGAGCCGCGCGCCCGTAGCCGATTCGGAGTCGCCGCTGCAGCAGTGACGTCGAGCCACCCTGGTTCTGAATGCAGGCCTCCGCAGCCTCCCGGAACAGCGGGTCGCGCTCACCGGTCTCGGCGTCCGATGTCGTCTCGCTCTCACCTTCCTGCGCCCGCACCAGCTCGAGAATATCGGCTTCCTGCTTCTCTGCGGCTTCATGCGCCGCACGCCTGGCAGTCCGCCGAGCGACGTACCACTCCATGACGCGCTCGGATTCTTCGGTGCTGATATAAGCTCCCTGCAGCCGCATCGGCTCACTCTTTCCCGGCGGCAGAAACAGCATGTCACCGTTGCCCAGCAATGCCTCCGCCCCATTCTGGTCCAGAATGGTGCGGCTATCGACCTTCGATGCCACGCGAAATGCAATTCGGCTCGGAAAGTTCGCCTTGATCAGGCCGGTAATCACGTTCACCGACGGGCGCTGGGTCGCCAGAATCAGATGAATGCCAATGGCACGCGCCTTCTGCGCCAGAATAGCGAGTGGGGTTTCCACCTCACCCTGCACCGTCATCATCAGATCGGCCAGCTCATCGATGATCATCACGATGAAAGGGAGCTCGCCATCCTGATAGTTCTCGTCCACAGGCGGGTCAGGAGGGGTATCCGGCGATTCCTCGCTGATGCTCGTGATGGTCGGTTTCGGCCTGGGCGGATTCCGGAGTGGTTTCCCGTCGACCACTTTGCGGTTGAAGTCGGCGATGTTGCGGGCGCCATTGGCCTGGAGGAGCTCGTATCGGCGCTGCATCTCCATCACCGCCCACTTGAGCACTGTGGCGGCGTCGTGGTTGTTGGTCACCACCTTGTGGCGGAGATGGGGAAGCGCATTGTACATCGAGAGCTCCACCATCTTGGGATCGATCATCAGGAAGCGCAGGTGCTTCTGAGTGTAGCGGTAGATCAGGCTCGTGATGATCGTGTTGATGGTCACCGACTTTCCCGTTCCGGTGGCTCCGGCGATCAGGAGATGCGGCATTTTGGTGAGATCGGCGACCACGGGTTTGCCTTCGAGGTCGTGCCCCAACGCAATCGGCAGCACAGCTCGCCGACTTTCCCATTCCGGCGTCTCGAACAACTCGCGCAGCGTCACGATTCGAGCGGTAGGGTTGGGAATCTCAACCCCGACCGCGCCCTTGCCGGGAATCGGGGCCACTCGCACGGAGGGCACCCGCATGGCGATCGCGAGGTCGTCCGCCAGTGCTCCGATACGCCCTGCCTTCACACCCGGTGCAGGCAGCACCTCGAACTGGGTAACGACCGGGCCCGTCGTCCGGGGGCCGGCCCTTCCCTCTACCTTGAAGGTTCGGAGCGTCTCGATCAGCGAATTTCCCAGGCGATCGAGCTGAGCCTCGCCGGCGTCAATGTCCTGATCTGACGGAGCAGTGAGCAGGTCGATTGGCGGCAGGTCCGATTCCTCGTCAAGCACCGCCACGTTTCCGCCCGAGTCGTTCCGGCGCGCTTTGCGCTCCTTGCGCGGGCGAGACTCGGAGAACACTCGAAGCAGCGGCGTAGCTGCAGGTGAAGGCACCACGGGCGATCCCGAATCGGGATCATCGTCAGTCTGAACCTTCTTCTTTCCTGCTGCCCGCTTATCGGTTCGCCGCTCAGCCATACCATCCCCTGCCCCTCTGCCCCCCTGTCCCGCTGCCCCGCTCCGCTCCAGCCGTTGCAGGGGATGCCAGGCAAAAGTCGCCAGCGTGAGCGCACTCAGACCCAGAAAACCGAGTAACACCGCCCCGGCTACACCAACTTTGTTGGAGACAGTCTCCGCGAAGAATCCCGGAAGCACCCCGACGATCCGTGCGGCCACACCGCGTTGAGTCAGGTCGAGGTCCAGGTCGCTCCGGCCAACCTGGGCGAGAACACCCACCAGGTACGGCAGGAGAAGGCTGAGGCCGATGATCAGCGCCGCTGAGCGCTTCATGTCGAGCGTGCCCAGACGGTCAAACCCGGCGAGCGCCAGGCCAACACCAAGCAATGGTATTCCCAGCGCGCCGGCCCCGAGGATCTCCCAAAGTGCGTGACCGAGAGCATGTCCTACCGGGCCGGTGACCGGGATGGGCAGCAACGTCAGTCCTACGAAAAGCCCGAGTACCAGAGCAGTCACCGCGCCGAGACGCCTGCCCTGAGTGTCCTGAAATGAGCGTAAGGAGTCCTTGTTCATACTGGCACCGTCACAAGGGTCACCCGCCGCTCATGGAAATGCGGCAGTACGGGATAGGCATCCTGGCGGGCTGCGTCCCGAAGATCGTCGGCAAACCCCAGTCGAATGAGCTCTCGGCCGGCCCGGCTGTATGCGAGGGGACGCTTCCAGCTGGAGCCGTATCGGCGGACCAGATCCAGGCAGGCGATAGCCGCATCGTTGAGCCCGCGCCGGGGTTTGCGGTCGCCCAGGACCGCCGTGGTCAGCCGTCCGGCACAATAGGCGTCATCGAGCGAAAAGGCGCCGTCCCTGCCGGCGCAGACGATCAGGATGTGCTGGTCGCTCTGCAGTGCCTCCCGGGCCTTTTCGGCGGCAGCAGAAAGATTGACTGCCGCGGTCGGGTACACGGCACTGGCGCCCTGACATGCGAGCAGCGCCTTCGTCCCATTGCTCGTGGTGACGATGATGGTCTTTCCCCGCACCACCCGTTCAGTCATCTCCAGCGGGCTGTTCCCCAGCTGGAAGCCGGGAATTCTCACGCACTCCTTCTCACCCGCCAGAAGCACATCGGTGCTTCCAATGGTTTGGGCGAGCCGCAGGGCTTCCTCGGTAGAGGCCACCGGGATAATGGCCTTGGCGCCGTGGCTCAGGGCAGCGCACATAGCCGTCGTCGCCCGGAGTATGTCAATGACGAATACCGCTCGCCCCTGGACCTCCCCGACGTTCAGGTTTCCCGGGCTGAAGATGACATCGATTCTCATGCTTCAGGCCGCAGCAGGTGAGACTCACGTTCCAGGAACCTGGTGTCCACCTGCCCGGCAACGAAATCGGGATGGCGGATGACGCGCGCCAGAAACGGAATCGTCGTAGTGATGCCTTCGAGGATGAAGCTGTCGAGCGCCTGGCCCATCCGCCGGAGCGCCTCGTCCCGGGTGTTGCCGTGTACGATCACCTTGGCCAGCAGCGAGTCGTAATAGGGGGGCACGCTGTAGCCGGCATACACGTGCGTATCCAGCCGGACACCTGGCCCGCCGGGCGGATGGTATGCCGTGATGAGCCCGGGTGACGGCTGGAAGTTGCGATAGGGGTCTTCGGCATTGATCCGGCATTCGATGGCGTGCCCTCTGAGGCGGCGACCATCGCCCTGAAAGCTGACTGGCTCTCCCGCTGCCACGCGGATCTGTTCCTTGACCACGTCGAAGCTGGTGACCATTTCGGTCACGGGATGCTCGACCTGAATCCGGGTGTTCATTTCCATGAAGTAGAATTTGCCATCCGGGTCGAGCAGAAACTCCAGCGTGCCGGCGCCGGCATAGCCGATGTTCGACGCGAGCGCCACGGCGGCCTTCCCCATTCGCGCTCGCAATTCGTCGTTCAACGCCGGGCTAGGGCTTTCCTCGATCAGCTTCTGATGACGGCGCTGCACCGAGCAGTCCCGCTCGCCCATGTGCACCACCTTGCCGTAGCTGTCCCCCATGACCTGTATCTCGACATGGCGGGGGTGCTCGAGATATTTCTCCACGTACACTGCCCCATTGCCAAAGGCCGCCAGCGCCTCATTCTGGGCGAGGCCGAAGAGCTGCGAGAATTGATCGGCGTCGTGCGCGATCCGCATTCCCTTCCCGCCGCCCCCGGCCGTGGCCTTAATGATGACCGGGAATCCGATCTCATTGGCGAACGCCAGGGCGTCCTCAACCGCGTCTATGGTGCCGGGAGAGCCGGGTACCGTGGGGACGCCTGCCTCGACCGCAAGCCGCCGCGCCGTCGCCTTGTCGCCCATCTGACGGATCTGTTCACCGGTGGGCCCGATGAAGGTGATGTTCGATGCCCGGCAGGTGTCTGCGAATTCCGCGTTCTCCGCCAGGAATCCATAGCCGGGGTGGATGGCGTCAGCCCCGGTGATTTCTGCCGCCGCGATGAGATGCGGTATCCGAAGGTACGAGCTGCGGCTCGGCGGCGGACCGATGCACACGTCGTCGTCGGCGAAACGCACGTGGAGCGACTCCCGATCGGCTTCGCTGTATACGGCGACCGTTTCGATGCCTAGTTCGCGGCACGCACGAATTACCCGCAGGGCGATCTCCCCGCGGTTCGCGATCAACACCTTCTTGAACATTTAGGGCGTCAGGTCCAAGGACTGCGGCTTGGAGGCATCGCCGGTGATCTCAGTGAACTTCCGGTCCGATGCCGAATCCACCCCGGACACCCGGAGGGCAAATTCGTTCGGGTTGGTGGAATAGAACAACGCGCTCTCGTAGGAAATCAGCCCGTCCTTGAACCACTTCATCAGGGACTGGTCGAACGACTGCATGCCATAGGAGATCGCACCTTGGGCGATCAGATCGGGAATGTGGAGCGCCTTCTCGATATCCCGAATATTGTCTGCGACAGCGGCGGTGTTGATCAAGACCTCTGCCGCAGGAATGCGGCCCCGGCCATCAGCTCGGGGAACCAACCGGAGCGACACCACAGCCTGCAACGCGGTGGACAGCAGCATCCTCACTTCCTGATGCTGGTGCGGCGGATAGAACGACAGAATCCGGTTGATGGTCTGCGTGGCATCGGTGGTATGGAGCGTAGAAAAGACAAGATGGCCGGTGTCTGCGGCCTTGAGCGCAGTGTCCAGTGTTTCCACGTCGCGAATCTCACCCACCAGGATCACGTCGGGATCCTGCCGCAGCACGTGGCGGAGCGCCATTCCAAACGAAAGGGTATCGTTCCCCACTTCGCGCTGCGAGATGTTGGACATTACATCCCGATGCAGAAACTCGATCGGGTCTTCGATCGTGATCACATTCACCCGTCGGTTCTGGTTGATGTGGTTGATCATCGCCGCAAGCGCCGTGGATTTGCCAGAGCCGGTAACGCCAGTGACCAGGACCAAGCCCCGCGGCCGGAGGGCGATCTCTTCCAGCACTGCCGGCAGGTTGAGCTCGCGAACCGTTTTCACCTCGTACGGAATGGCTCTGAAGGCAAAGGCCAGGGTGCCTCGCTGCTGATAGATATTGGTTCGAAAGCGCCCCACGCCGGGAACGCCGATGGCGAAGTCCGCCTCTTTCTTCTCCGCGAATTCCTTGACCTGCCGTGGCGTCATGATCTGCTCCGCCAGGAGCTTCAAATCTTCGGGCTTGACCGGCGGCATCTCCAGACCCTGCAGGTCGCCGTTCAGCCTGATGGTAGGAGGCCGCCCCACCTTGAGCAGGAGATCAGAGGCGTTCCGCTGGACCATCTGGGAGATGGCCTGCTTGAAGTTGAAGGTCGACTGAGGGGGCGCTGCGGCTTTGGCTTCAGCCATTGGGATCCACCCGGAATAGAACCTGGCCGAACTCTACCGGCTGACCGTCCTCTACCAGGATCTCACGAACCGTGCCGGCGATTTCCGCCTCTATCTCGTTCATGATCTTCATTGCCTCGATGATGCAGACCGTCTGCCCGGGGCTCACCCGGTTGCCCACCTTGATGTATGGCTCGGCGCCCGGCTCGGGCGCTTTGTAGAACGTGCCGACCATCGGAGACCGAATCTCCTTGAGCTGAGGTGTGGGGCTGGGAGTGCGCGCCGACTCTCGAGCGTCCGGCTCGGCACCGGGTGCCGCTGGTGCTGGGACGTGGATGGGCGCGGCCATCGTCACTGCCGGATGGGCCACCGGTGCAGGTGCCGCAGTTCTGGTGATCACGACGCCCGTACCGAACCAGCCCTTAACCTCGATCGATCCAATCTCCGGCGTTTCGCGCAGGAGCTGGGCAAGTCGCTTGACGTCCTTGAGATCGATCGCATGGATCCCGGGCACGTTTTGCAACAGCTCGGCGAGCTCCTGCATCTCTTGAGGACTCATACCCGGGTCAGGTATTTGTCTTCGCGGCGGTCTACCCGGATCACCTGGCCCTCCTCGATGAAAAGCGGAACCTGGACAATAGCGCCGGTTTCCAGGGTGGCCGGCTTGGTTCCGCCAGTGGCTGTATCACCCCGAATGCCGGGTGAAGTGTGGGTGACCGTCAGCTCCACGAAGGCGGGGAGCTCGACGCTGATCACCCGATCATTGTGGACCAGGCCCTCGCATTCCATTCCTTCTTTCAGGTACTTGAGCTGGTCCGGACCGATGAGCTCGTCGGTCAACATGATGTCGTCAAACGTCTGCTGATCCATGAAGTGATAGAAATGACCATCGGCGTATGAAAACTGGATCGAGCGCCGCTCCAGCCGGACATCATTGACCCGCTCGCCCGCTGTATAGGTCCGGTCGATAACCGCGCCGGTCCGGATATTCTTCAGCTTGGTGCGCACGAAGGCGCCGCCCTTGCCGGGTTTGACGTGCTGGAAATAGACCAGCTGAAACAGCTGGCCGTCGATGTCGAGCACAAGACCGTTCTTGAAGTCGGCGGTAGAGGCCATATGGAACCGCGACCCTACACCAGCTCCAGTAACTCTGTGCGACCGTCCGACAGGCGCTCAGCGCCTTCCGGTCCCAGATACACATCGTCTTCCAGGCGTATTCCCCCCCACCCCGGAAAATAGACACCCGGCTCAACCGTGACCACGGCATGCGGGGGCAAGGGAGCCTCGGAGGTGGCCGCAAGCCGGGGAGCCTCGTGCACCTCCAGGCCGAGCCCGTGTCCGAGTGAGTGCCCGAATGCCTCCCCGAACCCGCGCGCGACTACGAGTTCGCGAGCCAGTGCATCACCTTCCCGGGCCGGCATCCCGGCTCGCAGATGTTCGATCGCGCGGCGCTGCGCCGATTGTACCAGCTCGTGCATTGTGCGCTGCCGGTCATCGGCACGTGCGCCCACGACCATGGTTCTGGTCAGGTCGGCACAATAGCCATCCACCTGGGCGCCAAAATCGATCAGGAGCAGTTCCCCCCGGTCTATTGTCTTGCGGCTGGTGCGCGCATGGGGGAGCGCCGAGCGGGCGCCTGAAGCCACGATTGTAGGAAAAGGATGCCACTCGCTCCCTTTTCTGCGGAGGGCGGCTTCGAGCGCGGCGCCTACCTCCAACTCGGTCTGACCAACTCGCACGAAAGGCAGCACCTCTGCCAGAGATTCCTGCGCTACCACCGCGGCTGCACGGATAGCCGCGACTTCTTCCGGCGATTTGATGGCGCGCAGTCCTTCGACCAGGTCCGTCGTCGGAACAACTCGGGCCCGGGTGAGTCCACTCACCCGTTCGCCATCGCGGACGGTCAGTGACTGCGCTTCGACACCCAACGCTGCCACCGTGGTCCCGCTCAGCACTCGTCCGAGGCGGTCCCATACGCTGCGCTGGTCGATCTCGACCACTGCTGACTGCCCCGCCTCCGCAGGAGCCTGGGCGGCATAGCGGAAATCCGTTATGAGGATCGGCGTCTCGCCCAGCACCAGCAGGAGCGCCGCAGAGCCGGTAAAGCCGGTGAGATACCGAATGTTGGGGAGGTGGGTAATCAGCAATCCATCCAACCCCTCGGCCTGCAGGACTGATTGCAGCGCCTTCTGTCGTTCCCGGCGGCGATCAGGCAGCACGAAGTCGGCCGATCAGCCCCTGCAAGGCCAACACGTAGCTCTGCGCGCCGAAGCCAACCACCAGGCCGACTGCCAAGTCCGCAATAACCGAATGCCGGCGTTCCGCCTCCCGGGCAAAGATGTTCGAGAGATGCAGCTCGACAAATGGCACTCTTACTGCCAGCAGCGCATCACGGAGTGCGAGACTGGAGTGCGTTAACGCGGCCGCATTGATCAGTGCCCCGTCAGCCTGTCCCCGCAGCCGCTGAACCGCTTCGATCATCTGGCCTTCATGGTTGGTCTGAAACCAGTCGATTTCCACATCCAGAGCGGCCGCAGCGCCGCGCACCGTCGCCTCGATGTCGGCCAGACTGGCACGACCATAGATCTCCGGCTCCCGCTGCCCCAGCAGGTTCAGATTGGGGCCGTTGAGCACCGCGATCTGCATTCAGCGTTTCAGGTTTTGCAGCCAGGACTGAAACTGGTCGAGATCATCCTTACCGGGATCAGAGCTTCCTTTGGATCGAGCGCTCTTCTCGCCCGCTGGGGCACCGAAGAAGTCGTCGAACGAGACATCACCCGGCCCATTACCCGGTGCGGCGGTACCAGCGATCTGATCGCCACCTACACCGGGTGGCGAGGGGACAATATCAGGAGTGGTCTGGGGGGACGCACCATCTACGGGGCGAGGACTACCTGCAGGTCGGCTCGCCAGCATCGTATGGAAGTATTCGGCCACGGATCGTCCCCCGGTCTCTCGCACGGAGTACGAGCTCCGCTTCCGCTCCGGCACTGCTTGCTGCGGCGGCGGGGAGGGCGGTTCACGCGCAGGAGGCTCAGGTATTGGTGCGCCAGGGGGCACCAAGTCCAGCGCTGGCACCAACTCTTCGGCTGCGTTCGGTACCCTAAATTCGGCGGCACCGGAGCTCTCAAGCTGGACGTCGTCCATCGTTTCCACCTCGAGCTCGTCGGATGCCTCAGTGGCCGAGGCGAACTCCTGCGTCAGCTCGGGATGCGAGCGGTAGCCCGCGTCGGGCGGCGGCGGTACGAACTCCTGTACGATCAGGCCCGGAACCGGAGCAGGCTCCTCTGCTGGTTTGTCCCTGATGTCGACAGGTGTTACCGGAGGTTCTGGAGCTCTGGAAGGAGGTGCGGACGTGTCCAGAAACTCGAGCGCTGAAGGAGATTTGCTGGGCTCAGCGACCGGTTCCGAAGCGGCAGTCGAGGCCGGCTGCGCCAAGGCTGTGGTCAGCTCCCGCGGTAGCGTCTCCGCTCGCGGCGGCGTCTGCGCTATTGTTTTCTCCGAGGGAGGAGCGGGTTCCGACGTGGGTTCTGCGGCACGCTGAGCGGCAGGGGCGCCGGAGTTTGCAGGCACCGCTCGAGGCGGACTGGGCTGCTGACGTGCCTCCTCCACCCGCGCCAGCTGCTGACGCGCCTCCTCGTTGCTGCGGTCGATAGAAAGCAGACGATTCAGCCAGCGCTGAGCGTCGGACAGACGGCCTAACCGCTCGGTGATGTCGGCCAGTGATTTGAGGGCAATGACGTTCTCGTCATCTAGGCGGAGAACGTGGGAAAAGGCGGCTTCCGCAGCGGGAAGGTCGCCTGTGTCCCAATGGCAACGACCCAGCACGATACTCGCCGGTATGTAGTTCGGGTGTAGCTCCAGTCCCGCTTGCAGCAGCTCGAGAGCCCGTCCCGTGTCCCCATTCTTCCGATAGATCTCTGCCAGCGGGGCAAAGGTGAGCCCCTGGGGGTTCTCGGCATACCGGCGCTCGAGTTTTTCGATTTCGGTCGTGGCCATCAGGTCCCGATTTCGAGGTCAGAACTGCTGTGGAAGAACGACTTTGGGCGTGCGGGAAGTACGTGAGAGTAGCGAGCGGGCCCCCTGCCTGTCAACTGCTAAGCACACTTACGGCTTGAGGTTCTGCTTCGGCCGTCTTAAGCTTCTCCCTCGCGAAAACAATATCGGCCGGAACCTCGAGCAGCTTTATGCAAGCATTTCGGAATGCGGCCAAGCCACTGATGGTGGTTGTGGCCATCACCTTCTTCGCCTGGCTGGTACTCGACCTCAGCGGGATCACCGGCGGTACCGGCCTTCTGACGCAGACGTCGGTCGGCAAGGTCAATGGGCGAAGCATCGATGCCCGTACCTATCAGAACATCGTTCAGCAATCGATCGACGCCCGGCAGCGCCAGAATCCCGGCGCCATGGGGCTAGAGGACTATGAGCAGGTGCGGGATGACGTATGGGACCAGATTGTCCAGAGCAGCGTCCTCGACGCCGAGTATCGCCGGCGCGGCATTACCGTGAGCGATGATGAAGTGGTGCAGGCCATCCGTAACTCTCCGCTCCCCGAATTCCAGAACGTTCCCGAGTTTCAGACCGACAGCCAGTTTGACCTTGGCAAGTACCAGCGTTGGCTCACGTCCAGCGTCGCTCAACAGTATCTGCCCTCACTGGAGGCGCAGTACAGGGAAGAGCTTCAGCGGAACAAGCTGCTGCGCATCGTCACCTCGGATATCTATCTCTCAGACGCGGCGCTGTGGGACCATTTCCGGGACGAACACGAGAAGGTCACGATTGGACTCACCGCCATTGTGCCCCGGAACGCAGTGCCCGATTCGGCGGTCCAGGTCACGGACGCCGAGATCGCGGCGTACTACAAGGCGCACCAGAAGGAGTTCGAGCGTCCCCGGACGGCTTTCTTGAGCTTCGTGGCTCTTCCGCGTGTCACTACAGCCGCCGATACAGCTGCCGTTCGTGCCCGCGCCGATTCGGCCCGGCAGGAGATCCTCGGCGGAGCACCCTTCGCCGATGTCGCCCGGCGTGAGTCGGCCGACAGCGCCACGGCTGTGAAGGGTGGTGAATTGGGCGAGTGGACCAGAGGGTCGATGGATCCTGCCTTCGATTCCGCCGCGTTCGCCCTACCGCTTCGTACACTCTCCCGGCCCGTGTTGTCACAATTCGGATTTCATCTGATCGAGATTACGAGCCGGAGCGGCAAGAAGGCCAAGGGGCGGCATATTCTCTTTCCGATCGAGGTCACCGGCGCTCACCTGGAACAACTGGATGCGCAGGCAGACAGCCTGGAGCAGCTCGGCGCGGAGCGGAACGATCCCGCGGCCCTGGATACAGTTGCGCGAGCGCTGAATCTTCGCATCGCCAAAGCCCCTCCGGTTCAGGAAGGGAGCAAGGTGCAAGTTGGAAACCTGGTTGTTCCGGACGCCGCCGTCTGGGCTTTTCAGGCGCAGCCCGGAGCCACGAGCCCGGTGATCGAGACGTCGTCGGCGTATTACCTGTTCCGCCTGGACAGTTTGCACCAAGCTGGTGTGCCGCCGCTGAATCAAGTCCGCTCGGCGGTGGCGAGTGCCGTCGGCGATCAGAAAAAGTGGAAAGCGGCTCGCAAGTTGGCCCAGGAATACATCAAGCGCCTCGAAGCCGGGGCCTCGATGTCCGAGGCTGCAGCCGCCATGAAACTTCCCCATCGGGAGTTTG
>DATADG010000366.1:0-8053 GCA_036258655.1 Gemmatimonadales bacterium
CCGACGATGACGTGCAACGCTGGACCAACATAGAGGACGTCCCGAATCGAGCCGGAGACCCAGTTTCTCCCCGCAGGCACCTGCCCCGGCGGATGGAGCTCCATCCACTCGGGACGAACCGTGATCCGCACCTGGCGGCCAGGTTGAATCGACGGATGGTGTGGAACATGGATGGTGCGGTCGTGCGCCGGGAGCAGGACCTCCCAGGTGGTGCCACGACGGTCGCGCGCGGTTCCTTCGAAAAAGTTCGATTCACCGATGAATTTCGCCACGAAGGCTGTTCTGGGATCTTCATAGATCTCGACCGGAGTTCCCACCTGCACCACCTTGCCCCGATGCATCACGGCAATGCGGTCGCTCATGGTAAGAGCCTCTTCCTGATCGTGAGTGACATAGATGAAGGTGGTTCCCAGCTGCTGGTTGAGCGCTTTCAGCTCCAGCTGCATCTCTTTGCGAAGCTTGAGATCGATGGCCCCGAGCGGTTCGTCCAGCAGGAGGATGGGCGGCTCAAGGACCAGCGCCCGAGCCAGGGCAACGCGTTGCCGCTGACCACCTGACAACTGCCTCGGCATTCGTTCAGAGAACACGTTCGGGTCCAGCCGTACCATCTGCAGCGCCCGGCCCACGCGGTCGGCAATGTCATCCCTGGCCATTTTGCGCTGCTCCAGCCCGAAAGCGACGTTCCGCCGCACGGAGAGGTGCGGAAACAGCGCATAGTTCTGAAAAACCATCGCGATTCGGCGGTGGTAGGGCCTCTTCTGATTCACGGTCTGGCCCAGCAGGCGTATCTCACCTCCGTTGGCGTCGGGCTGCTCAAAGCCGGCCAGAAGTCGAAGGGTGGTTGTCTTGCCGCACCCTGATGGACCCAGCAGGGAGAAGAATTCGCCGGGGTAAATGTCCAGACAGAGGTCGTCGACCGCAGTGACGCTCCCGAAGCTCTTGGAGACGTGGATCAGTTGTACAATCGGGGATTTGGGGGGATGGGTCACGCTAGCACGGAAGTCAGAGCTTGCTCCATCACGTCGAGCCCTTCCTGCACTATGTCCTCTTGGGTCGTGAGCGGCGCAAGCACCCGAATGACATTCCCGTAGGTTCCTGCGGACAGGAGGATCAAGCCTCGTTCCAGCGCCGCACGCAGGAGCCGCTGGGTCAGCGTGCTATCGGGGGATTTGCCGATCCGGTCATGCACCAGCTCCATGGCGACCATTGCACCGAGCCCGCGCACGTCGCCGATGCAAGGGTGCTGTGAGGCCCACCGGCAAAACTGAGCTCGGATTTGTTCGCCCATGCGGCTGGCCCGGGCCGGCAATTCCTCGACTTCCATCACCTTCAGCACTGCCAGGGCAGCGGCGCATGCCAGAGGATTGCCACCGTACGTACCACCAAGTCCACCCACGTGAGGAGCATCCAGCACATCGGCGCGCCCCGTTACAGCCGCAAGCGGGAGCCCGCCTGCCAGCGATTTGGCAGTTACGATAAGGTCGGGTACCAGGTCGTAGTGCTCGCTGGCGAAGAGCTTACCGGTCCGGCCAAAACCGGTCTGGATTTCATCGGCGATGAAGAGTATCCCGTGTTCTCGGGCGAACTGAGCGAGCACGGAGACATAGTCCTTCGGTGCCGGGACAAAGCCGCCTTCGCCCAGCTCCAGTTCCATCACAATGGCGGCGACGGACCGCGGGTCCACCGTGGTAGTGAAGATCTCTTCCAGTGTATCCCTGCTTGCCAGGCAACACTGCCCCGCCGCCCTGACGTCGCGCCGGGCAGCTTCGGACCCACATCTATAGCAGTAGGGGAACGGAATCCGGTAGACCTCGGGCGCGAACGGCCCGAATCCCTTCTTATAAGGAAAGACCTTGGAGGTGAGCGCCAGGGCCAGGTTGGTCCGGCCATGGAATCCGTGCTCGAAAGCAACAACCGCTGGCCGCCCGGTATAGTAGCGCGCCACCTTCACCGCATTTTCTACCGCCTCTGCACCACTGTTCAGGAAGAAGGTCCGCTTTGGGTGAGTCCCGGGTGTCAGCTGGTTCAGTCGTTCTGCCAGCTCTACATACGGCTCGTAGGTAGATACGGGAAAACAGACGTGAGCAAAGCGGTCCAGCTGCTGACGAACGGCATCGACCACCTGAGGATGGCGATGGCCAGTGTTCACCACCCCGATCCCACCGCCAAAATCGATCAGACGATTGCCGTCGGCATCGGTAACCACTGCACCATCGGCGTGCACGACGGCAATCGGCGTGACAGCGGGAACGCCCGGAGGAACTGCCAGGGCGCGGCGGGCCGTCAGGGCGCGGCTCGCGGGACCGGGAATTTCGGTCACCAGGTGAATGACGCCAGGCATGGGGCCTCGACGGGGGGCAGGTGGGCCAGAACCGATGGGAGCCGCAGTCAGCCTGGAAAATACAGGGGCAAATTCGTGCCAGAAAGGTAAACCTATGTACCTCAGTAAGTTGAAGTAGCACAGTCAGATATGGTCCGAGAACTCGGTCAGCGGCAGTGTGACAAGGGGGCTGGACAGGGGGGAGGGGGGCGGAGCTACTATGGCAGGGTACCGACCTCCGGGAAGGTACGTTTGCATCCTCCGAACAGGCGGAGGGTCCACTCTCACAGCTGACCATCTCCTTGAGCTGTGAGCCCCCATCAGCGGCGGGGGCGAGGTTGCGCCGGCGTTTGGATGCGCCTGCGGGGCCAGACCGAGTGCCGCGCCAACAATGAAAAGAGGAGTTTGTGAGAGTCCTGCTGTTGGGCGCCGGCGCGGTGGGGACCGTGTCCGCCCTCAAATTCGTGAAGGAAGCGATGCTCGAGCAACTCGTCATCGCCGACGCGGTGTCCACCCGCGCGTCCCTTCTTGCAAACCGGCTCAACGATTCACGGGTCACCGCCGTCTGTCTCGAAGCCGGAGATCGACTGGCTGTGGCCAGTACCATCCAGCATTCCGGCAGTACCCTGGTTTTGAACGCGGCTCTTCCGGCCACCAATCTCGAGGTGATGCGCGCCTGCCTTCATGCAGGAGCCGATTATATCGACCTTGCGAGCGCCGGAACGGATGCGGACGGGATTCCCAAGATCGAGGATCAGTTCGCACTCGACGCCGAATTCAAGGCTGCCGGAAGGCTTGCTCTCCTCGGCATGGGTGCCGACCCGGGCACCACAAACATCTATGCTGCCTATGCCGCAAAGCATTTGCTCGATTTTGTCACCGAGCTCCGCATCCGCGACGGCGACAATGCAATCTGTCATGGCTTCGAGGGGTTTGCCCCCTCGTTCAGCCCCTGGGTGATGCTGGACGAGTGCCTTTGTAAGGCAGTTTCCTACCGTAATGGAAGCTATCAACTGGAGGAGCCGCTTACCGGCTTCGAGCCTTTCGATTTCCCTGAGCTCGGAGTGCTGAACTGTTACTATGTCGATCACGAAGAGTGTAAGACGCTTCCGCGGTCTTTCCCTCATGCCCGGATCATCGATTTCAAGTTGTGCCTGGCCGACAGTACGCTGGAAACCCTGCGGGTGATCAAACGGTTGGGCCTGTCGAGCAAGAAGCACGTGGAGGTGGGCGGCCAATCCGTCGCACCGCGCGACCTCCTGGTATCTCTGCTTCCCGAGCCGAAGGATCTCGCGGGCCGCATGCGGGGAAAGACCTGTGTTGGGACCCTGGCGAAAGGCTTCAAGGACGGCCAGCCCAAGGCGTACTACATCTATAATGTCAGCGACCACGAGGCTACGTACCGCACCCTCGGGGTTCAGGCCACTGCCTACCAGACAGGGATCCCGCCTGTGATCGCCGCTCGATTGATTGCCCACGGCGTCTGGCGGGGCTCCGGCGTCTTCTCGCCGGAACAGTTCGATCCGGATCCGTTTCTCCGATGCCTGGCAGTGGAAGGAATGCCCTGGAGAGTCCGAGATGACTCGCTCCGGGCCGGAACGCCTCGCAGGCCCGACTCATCTTCTCGGGATACGGTGGCGGCAGCTTAGGCAGCGGGAATCAGGTGAACACTGCACTTGGTGCGGAGGACCCCATGACCAGCACTGTGCGGGCATCCGGCACGACCAGGACGCCCGCGCGCACTCACTATCAGATGTACATCGATGGCGCGTTCGTTGATGCCGGGAGCGGCCGCTCCTTCGAGGTGTACGATCCTGCTACCGAGGATGTGATCGCCACCTGTCCGGCCGGCGAGGCGAAGGACGTCGACCGGGCCGTTCAGGCGGCGACCAGGGCGTTTTACCAGGGCTGGAAGGGGGTGACCGCCCAGGAGCGCGGCCGGATCCTGTTCCGACTGGCCGAGCGTGTCAGGCAACGCCGCGCGGAACTCGCCGAGCTCGAGACCAGGAACTCGGGCAAGCCGATCGCGGAGTCCGAGGCCGACATGGACGATACCGCGACCTGCTTCGAGTACTACGGCGGGCTCGCGACGAAGATTAATGGCGAGGTGCTACCGGTGCCGACGGAAGCCGTCGCGTTCGCGATGCGCGAGCCGGTCGGCGTCGCAGGACAGATCATCCCCTGGAACTATCCCCTCATGATGGCGGCTTGGAAGATCGCGCCCGCGCTGGCTGCTGGCTGCACGGTGGTCCTCAAGCCGGCTGAACAGACACCCCTTTCAATTCTCGCCCTTGCTAGCGACTTCGAGTCGGTCGGACTGCCCCCGGGTGTGGTGAACATCGTCACGGGTGACGGTCCGTCAGCGGGGGCTCCGCTGGTGACTCACCCCGATGTTCGAAAGATCGCGTTCACCGGCAGTGCCGAGGTGGGGCGACTCGTCATGAGGAACGCGGCGGACCAGCTGAAGCGGGTCTCCCTCGAGCTTGGTGGCAAGTCACCCAACATCTTCTTCAGCGACGCGGATTTCGAGAACGCCGTCGATGGCGCGCTGTTCGGCACCTTCATCAATCAGGGTGAAGTGTGCTCTGCGGGAAGCCGGGTTTTGGTGCAGCGGGAGATCTACCGGAAATTCATCGATGCCACTTCGGCGAAGGCCAAGACTATCAAGCTCGGCAACGGGCTCGACCGAGATACCAAGATGGGGCCGCTGGTGAGCGCGGAACAGCGCGATCGGGTGGCCAAGTATCTGGAGATCGGGCGAGGCGAAGGGAAGGTCGCTGCCGGTGGCGGCACCCCCAAGCACTTCGAGAAGGGGTGGTACGTCGAGCCGACCATTTTTTATGACGTCGACAACTCCGCCAGAATTGCTCAGGAGGAAATCTTCGGCCCGGTCATGACCGTGATCCCGTTTAGCGATGAGGCTGAAGCCATTCGGATCGCCAATGCCACACCGTATGGACTTGCCGCGGCAGTGTGGACGCGAGACATCTTCAAGGCGTTCAGGGTGGTGAAGTCGTTGGAAGCAGGCATCGTCTGGGTCAATCACATGCAGCCAACTTTCGTCGAGGCACCCTGGGGCGGGTACAAGGCTTCGGGCTTCGGTCGCGAGCTGGGGCACTGGGGCGTCGAAGAGTATCTGGAGACCAAGCAGGTGTTCATCAATCTCGATGAGAAGCCGATTGGGTGGTACTAGGTCTGAACGTGAACACGAAACAGTGAACGGTGAACCGGCTCACGCTTCGGCGATCGGTTCACTGTTTACTGTTTCCGTTCACGCTTTTGTAGAACAGTTGCACCCGCGCAACGACCAGTCGCCACTACCCGCCCTGCAAATTTTCGCATCATCCCCTTAGACGCTTAGTCCGCAACAATTTCGGCGTGCCCGGTTCGGGCACGAAGCTCGCATTCCCGCGCGTGCGCTGACACCACGAGCAAGACTCCGCTCGCGGCCTCGATCTACCATCTCAGAAAAAGAAGATCGTGAACCTTCTCAGTTGGCGGGTCACCCCCGGATCACCCGACTGTCGCGGCGAATCCGATGCACGCTGAGTCCACGCTGGCGCCTTGTCCAGCAGGAAAGGCGGGGCTCGTCGAACGTAGTCGCCGTTCCGATTTTCTCCTCTTCTCCACTCCCGCGGTGGGACAGGAGGAGATCGATGCGGTGGCCGATGCACTCAGGTCGGGATGGATCACGACTGGCCCCAAGACCCGAAACTTCGAGAGGGCGTTCCAGGAGCTGGTCGAGGCGCCGGATGCGCTCGGCCTGAACTCCTGTACCGCGGGGCTCCACGTGGGCCTGATCGCGCTGGGTGTGCGGCCGGGTGACGAAGTGATCACTACGCCGCTGACCTTCTGCGCCTGCGCCAACGTCATCGAACATCTCGGCGCCACCCCGAGGTTCGTCGACGTGGAGCCGGATACCCTGAATTTGGATCCCAATGCAATCGAGGCCGCAGTAACCTCACGGACCAGAGCGATCCTGGCGGTCCACTACGCAGGACATCCGGTAGACCTCGACCCAATTCACGACATTGCGAACCGCCGCGGGCTCGGTCTGATCGAGGACGCGGCTCACGCTCTTCCTGCGCGATACAAGGGGCGATCCATCGGTTCGGGATCAAACCCGGTCTCATTCAGTTTCTACGCGACCAAGAACCTGACGACCGGTGAGGGTGGCATGCTCACCGGTACACCCGACCTGCTGGCGCGAGCTCGCACCCTCGGCCTCCACGGAATGAGCCGGGACGCGTGGAAGCGGTACGGTCCGGGCGGCAGCTGGTTCTACAACGTCGATGAGCCTGGGTTCAAGTACAACATGACAGATATCCAGGCATCGATCGGACTGGCCCAGCTCGCGAAGCTGGAGCGGTTCCAGCAGCGGCGGCGGGAGATCGTGGGCCGCTACACCGCCGCCTTCGAGGAGATCGAGGCCCTCCAAGTACCGGTCGAACGCTCGGAGGTCGAGCACGCCTGGCATCTCTACGTGTTGCGGCTTCGGCCCGAGGCGCTCCGTATCACTCGGGAGCAGTTCATCGACGAGCTGACGGCCCGGAACATCGGCTGCTCGGTGCACTTTATTCCCATTCATCTGCACCCCTATTACCGGCAGAAATATCACTACACACCGACGGCGTTTCCCGTGGCGGTGAGTAACTACCGCCGGATGCTGAGCCTTCCACTGCATCCAATGCTCACCGACGGTGACGTGGATGACGTGATCACCGCGGTTCTCGATATCGTGGCGAGGTTTGCTCGGTGAGCGCGCGTCCTTCCGAGCTAGTCGCCGCAGCGGCCGCTCCCAGCCGGATACTCCGCACCGAGTGGACTCTGTCACGGTTGGTGTCCTATTGGCGTGATCCCGCCGTGCACCTGCTTCTCACGGTGGCCGGTTATCGGCTGGCGTATGAGCTTCGCTTTGACTTCGCAACTCCTCCGCATGAGGCCGGACTCTTCTGGCTGTCACTTCCCCTCCTGATCCTCATTCGGATGACGGCCTATGCCCATGCCGGAGTCTTCCGCGCCTACTGGCTGCACTTCGGCTTACAGGACCTCGTCACGCTGGCCTCCGCTGTCACCGTGAGCTCGGTCTGCTTCGTGGCCGCTCTATATCTCGCCAACCTGTTCCCCGGGGTACCGCGCTCGGTGCTTCTGGTGGAGTGGGCCAGCGCGATCTTTTTTGCGGGGGGCATCCCATTTATCGCGCGGTCGTTGCGCGAAGGACCGGTGCCGTTCGTGACCCCGGGGGGGCGGCGGACGATTGTGGTGGGAGCGGGCGAGCGGGCCGAGCAGCTGGTCCGTGAAGTTCGCCGAGCGGAAGGGCAGTCGCTGAATGTCGTCGGTCTGGTGGATCTCGACGGGTCGCGCAAGGGGCGGACGCTGAGGGGCGTTCGGGTCTTCGGTACGGTCGACGACCTGCCCACGCTCGCGGAGCGCCTGCACGCAGACTTCGCCATTATCGCGCTCGAGCCGGGCGACACCTCCGCAATGCGCCGGGTGGTGGATCAGTGCATTGCGGCGGGGCTCGAGTTCAAGACGCTGCCATCGCTCAACGAGCTGCTCGAAGGCGCGGAAGTCAACCAGCTTCGCAACGTTCGAATCGAGGACCTGCTGGGTCGCCCCCCAGTCCATCTCGATCTGACCCTGGTGCGGGCCGACCTGCGCAACCGGGTCATTCTCCTGACCGGAGCAGCCGGCTCAATCGGTTCCGAGCTAGCGCGCCAGATTGCCCCCTTC
>DATADG010000367.1:0-9200 GCA_036258655.1 Gemmatimonadales bacterium
TGACGATTCTGCTCCTGGGCCGAGGTCCGGTTGGGCAGATCGAGAAGTCCGGCAAAGAGGAGCCCGAGCGCAAAGGCCAATGCGACGAGGCCGCCGAACTTCAGCCAGTTCAAAGAACGTGAGGACATCGAGCGGTCCTTCGAAAAACGTTAGGGTGATGCTACCTGAACCAATTTAACCGTACCGGAAGGGCCAACGGTGAGTTTCGGCCAAAATGGTGTCACCCTGAGCGCAGCGAAGGGGCCGAACCAGTGGTGGCCCCTTCACTTCGTTCAGGGTGAGCAAATCCCTCGGGCATGATGCCCTGAGGATGACCGGCGGTACCCGCCGGTCATTTCTTCTCGTCTACGATCTCGTAGTCCGCCTCGACTACATCCTCCGGAGCTCCTCCGGGCTGTTGCCCACCATCCGCCCTGCCACCTGCCGGCTGTCCCTGCTCTCCGCCGGGTTGCCCAGCTGTTCCGGCGGCCTGGTACAGCGACGCGCCCGCTGCCGAGTAGGCCTGGTTGAGCTCGTCCAGTGCCCGACGAATGCCGTCGACCTCACCAGTGCGGAGTGCCTGGCGCCCAGCTTCCAACGCGGCGTCCAAGCGAGACTTGGCCTCGGCGGGGAGACGATCTGCCCATTCCTTGCTGTCCTTCTCGACCCGGTAGACCAGGCTGTCCAGCTGGTTGCGCGCCTCGATCTGCTCGCGCCGCGCCTGGTCTTCCTGGGCATGCTGCTCGGCCGCCTTCACCATCCGGTCGATCTCGGCTTCGCTCAAGCCACTCGAAGCCTCGATCCGGATCTTCTGCTCCTTGCCGGTGGTCTTGTCCTTTGCGGACACGTGAAGGATGCCGTTCGCGTCAATATCGAACGTGACCTCGACCTGCGGCATGCCGCGGGGTGCCGGTGGGATCCCGGTGAGCTGGAATTTGCCGATGGTCCGGTTGTCCATAGCCATCTGCCGCTCGCCCTGGAGCACGTGGATCTCCACGGTTGTCTGATTGTCCTCCGCCGTGGAGAACACCTCCGACTTCTTCGTCGGAATGGTGGTGTTCCGCGGGATCAGGACCGTGGTCACTCCGCCCAGAGTCTCGATGCCAAGCGACAGCGGCGTCACGTCGAGCAGGAGGACGTCCTTCACCTCGCCGCCGAGCACGCCACCCTGGATGGCGGCGCCGATCGCAACCACTTCATCCGGGTTGACGGACTTGTTGGGCTCTTTTCCGAAGTAGTCCTTGACGATCTGCTGGATCTTCGGGACGCGGGTCGAGCCACCCACCAGGATCACCTCGTCGATGCGCTTGGGATCGAGCCCCGCATCCTTGAGGGCCGTCTGCATCGGCGGAATGGTCCGCTGGATCAGGTCGTCCACCAGCTGCTCGAACTTGGCCCGGGTCAAGCTGATGTTGAGGTGCTTGGGCCCGGACTGGTCGGCCGTGATGAACGGCAGATTGATATCCGTTTGGGTGACGGTCGACAGCTCCATCTTGGCCTTCTCTGCCGCTTCCTTGAGCCGCTGGAGGGCCATCGGGTCCTTGGAGAGGTCGATCCCCTGGTCCCGCTTGAATTCCGCCACCAGCCACTCGATGAGACGCTGGTCGAAGTCGTCTCCACCGAGGTGGGTGTCACCGTTGGTGCTCTTGACCTCAAATACGCCCTCGGCCAGCTCGAGAACCGAGATGTCGTAGGTACCGCCGCCGAGGTCGTACACGGCGATTTTCTCTTCCTTCTTCTTGTCGAGGCCGTAGGCCAGCGCCGACGCGGTCGGCTCGTTGATGATCCGGACCACATCCAGGCCGGCAATCTTGCCCGCATCCTTGGTGGCCTGCCGCTGGGAATCGTTGAAGTAGGCCGGAACCGTGATGACGGCCTTCTCGACCGGGTGTCCCAGGTAGTCTTCCGCAGTCTGTTTCATCTTCTGCAGGATCATCGCCGAGATCTCGGGGGGCGAGTACCGCTTACCCTGGATCTCCACGGCGGCCATGCCGTTGGGGCCTTCGACAACCTTGTAGGGCAGCCGCTTGACCTCGTCCTGGACCTCGCTGAAACGGCGGCCCATGAGCCGCTTAATGGAAAAGATTGTCTGTTTGGGATTGGTCACGGCCTGGCGCTTGGCGACCTGCCCAACCAGCCGCTCACCGTCCTTGGTGAATGCTACGACCGACGGAGTAGTCCGCCCGCCCTCGGCGTTAGGGATGACGACCGGATCGCCGCCCTCCATGACCGCCACGACCGAGTTGGTCGTGCCCAGATCGATGCCGATGATTTTAGAAGCCATGTCGACTCCAGTTGCTCGAATAGTGACGCTGCGGGATGGCCTGTGCAGCCAGCCCGCGGGATTGCAACGCCCTTGAGCAAGGCCCATACCCGTCAAAGCTGCCGTTTTGGCACACAAATCCCTAGGTAGAGCCGTGACTTGGCTCACGACGCGTCCCAATGGCGCCGGATAAGCTTGACACGCGCCATGCCGTTGCGTCCAACGGCCTCATCTGATCCCGAACGGGAGGAGGGTAGCCATGCTGTGGACGATCTTCGTGATACTCCTGGTATTGTGGCTGCTGGGGGTGGTCACCTCGTACACGCTGGGAGGTTTCATCCACGTGCTGCTGGTTATCGCCGTGATCATGGCGGTGATGCAACTGATTCAGGGTAGGCGGGCGCTTTAGCAAAAGGCTATGGGCTGCGGGCTATGCGCTGCGCCGGTGTGCACGTCAAGCCTGAAACTCCGGTACACGCCACCACACAGCCCATAGCCCCTAGCGCATAGCCCATGGGTCGCAAAACCTCCTCGCAGTCAGAGAAGATCCGCTACGCCGTCGTCGGCCTGGGCCACATTTCCCAGGTTGCCGTCCTGCCTGCCTTTGCCCACGCGCGAAACTCCGAACTGACGGCTCTGGTCAGCAGCGATCCCGAAAAGCTGGAGAAGCTCGGCCGCAAGTATAAGGTGAGGGGATTCTCCTACGATCAGTATGACGAATGCCTCGCCAGCGGCCTGGTGGACGCGGTCTACATCGCGCTGCCGAATCATCTCCACCGCGAGTACTCGGTGCGAGCGGCCCAAGCCGGGGTTCACGTGCTCTGCGAGAAGCCAATGGCAGTCACCGAGGACGACTGCCTGGCGATGATCCGGGCTGCCGACGAGAACCACGTCAAGCTGATGGTGGCCTACCGGCTCCACTTCGAGGAAGCCAACCTGAAGGCAATCGACATCGTGCAGGGCGGCCGGCTGGGCGAGCCCCGCCTATTCGATTCCGTTTTTAGCATGACGGTGAAAGAGGGTGATATCCGGCTCAACCCCCGGGAGCTGGGTGGAGGTACCCTCTACGACATCGGGGTGTACTGCATTAACGCGGCCCGGAACCTCTTCGGAGCCGAGCCCATGGAAGTGGTGGCCTTCAGCGCGAACTGCGGAGACCAGCGGTTTGTCGAGTGTGAAGAGACAACCAGCGCCATTCTCCGCTTTCCCGGGAAAGAACGGCTGGCTGCGTTCACCTGCAGCTTCGGAGCGGCGGATGTGTCGAGCTATCGGGTGGTCGGCACCCGAGGTGAGCTGATAATGGATCCCGCGTACGAGTACGCCGGAGAGCTGAAGCAGCGAGTGACCGTCGATGGCCGCATGCGGGAACGCACCTTCCCCAAGCGGGATCAGTTCGCGCCTGAGTTGATCAGCTTCTCGGAATGCATTCAGACCGGCGCCCCGCCCGAGCCATCCGGGTGGGAAGGGTTCGCCGACGTTCGCGTAGTCCGCGCGCTCTACCGGTCCGCGGACACCGGGCAACCGGTGACACTCGAGCCCTTCAGCAAGACCGATCGTCCTTCACTGGAACAGGAGATCAGGCGTCCTCCGGTGCGAGAGCCGGACCTGGTCAATACGGAGTCTCCAACGAAGTAGTGCCTGCGGCTCGGCTATATTGAGCCATGTTCCCCTACCGAGACGACAACCCAACTCTCGCCACTCCCGCGGTCACTCTGTTCCTTATCGGAGTGAATGTCATCTCCTGGGTGGTCGTGCAGGGAATGGGTGCGGAGCCCAATCTTTCTCGATCGGTATGCGAGCTGGGCCTGATTCCCGGAGAGTTTCTGGGACTCCTGCCGGATGGATATACCCTTCCAATGAGCCGCTCGACGGTGTGCGTGATGACAGGAGATCGGAGCTGGGTGACGCCGCTCAGCTCGATGTTTCTGCATGGGGGCTGGTTCCATCTCATCGGCAACATGTGGTTCCTTTGGGTCTTCGGGAACAACGTAGAAGATTCGATGGGTCACGCCCGCTACCTCTTCTTCTATCTGATCTGTGGTGTGGGCGCGGCTGCCGCTCAGACGCTGGTCAATCCATCGAGCGCGATTCCGATGGTGGGAGCATCCGGCGCCATCAGCGGCGTGATGGGAGCCTATGTGGTGCTGTATCCCAAGGTGCGGGTGCACATGCTGGTGATCCTGGGAATCTTCATCACCCGCATCGTCGTTCCTGCCTACCTGATGCTGGGCTACTGGTTCCTGCTGCAACTGGTGGGAGGCGGGCTGACTTCCGGAGCCGAAGGCGGGGTGGCGTTCTGGGCCCACGCCGGCGGTTTCGTGGCCGGAGCCCTCCTGATCGCCATTTTCCGGAATCCCGAGTTGGTGGCCAAGCACCGGGCGCTCGCCCGCACGATTGACACGCTGGGGTATCGGGAGCGGTAGGTCGGAGAGGCCGAGGCGCGGAGAGCTCCGCCCCTCTGCCTGTCCCCCTGCGCACCCGGCCGATATCTTCCTCCCATGGCCGAAAACCCGCCGCAAAGCACCGTCCTGACGTCAACTACGGCACCGATCGAGCTCCAGGTTGCTCCGCGCAACCCTGGGCTGCCGCTCGAGCTGGAGTGGGTCGAAGAGGTTCGAGTCAACCGGAGCGCGGTCGAGCGGCGCGCGGCCACGCTTCGGACCCGCCGCACAGTCAAGAAGGAATGGCAAGCCGCCTGGCTGCTTCGGGCGATCACGCTGATGGATCTGACCACGCTGGCTGGCGACGACACGCCAGGCCGGGTGCGCCGGCTGTGCGCCAAGGCGCGGCAGCCGGTCCGCAGGGACCTGCTCGAGACTCTCGGGGCCGAGCACCTGCCTATCCGGGTGGCGGCGGTATGCGTGTATCACACCTTCATCACGACCGCCCTGGAATCGCTGGAGGGCTCGGGGATTCCGGTAGCTGCTGTGTCGACGGGTTTTCCGGCCGGCCTCTCCCCGCTGGAGCAGCGGCTCGGTGAAATCCGCGCGTCGGTCGCGGCTGGTGCTGACGAGATCGACGTCGTAATCACCCGGGCTCACGTGCTCACCGAGAACTGGCGCGCGCTCTACGACGAGGTGCGCGCCATGCGTGAGGCCTGCGGCGATGCGCACATCAAGACCATCCTCGCCGCCGGCGAGCTCGGCACCTTGCGCAACGTCGCGCGCGCAAGCCTCGTGTGCATGATGGCCGGCGCCGACTTCATCAAGACATCCACCGGCAAAGAGAGCGTGAATGCCACGCTCCCGTTCGGCCTGGTGATGGCTCGAGCCATTCGGGAGTACCAGGAACGGACGGAACACCTGGTCGGTCTCAAGGCGGCCGGCGGAATCCGCAGTGCACGGGAGGCCCTCGACTGGCTGACGCTGGTGAAAGACGAGCTGGGCAACCGGTGGCTTCGTCCCGACCTCTTCCGACTCGGCGCCAGCGCGTTGCTGACCGACATCGAGCGCCAGCTGGAGTACTTCGCAACCGGCCGTTACTCGGCGGCTCACCGCCATCCAACAACCTGATTCTCACTGCGAAGGAACGAAGGACACGAAGGTATTGATGGCCTCTATTCCCGAGATCTTCGAAAGCATGTCCTACGGACCGGCACCCGAAAGCGCCGGTACCGTCAATGCCTGGCTGGAGGAGCGCGGCCGGGAGTTCGGACTGTTCATCGGAGGGAACTGGAAGCCGGGCAGTGGTGAAACCTTCGAGACACTCAACCCGGCCACCGGAAAGCCGCTCGCCCGGCTGGTCCAGGCGAGTGCTGCGGAGGTGGACCTGGCGGTGCGCGCGGCGCGGAAGGCGCAACCCGAGTGGTGGGCCATTGGGCCTCACGCCCGCGCTCGCCACCTCTACGCCATCGGGCGCCACATTCAGAAGCACAGCCGCTTCTTTGCCGTGCTCGAGTCGCTCGACAACGGCAAGCCGATCCGGGAGTCGCGCGACATCGACGTGCCGCTGGTGGCCCGCCACTTCTACCACCACGCCGGGTGGGCTCAACTCATGGAGCAGGAGCTACCCGGTCGCGAGCCGGTCGGGGTGATCGGGCAGATCATTCCCTGGAACTTTCCGCTCCTGATGCTCGCGTGGAAGATTGCACCCGCCCTCGCCATGGGGAATACGGTGGTGCTCAAGCCGGCGGAATTCACCTCGCTCACCGCGCTTCGGTTTGCCGAGCTGTGCCAGGAGATCGGGCTGCCGCCCGGCGTGGTCAACATTGTCACTGGCGATGGGCGCACCGGCGAGGCTCTCGTCAGCCATCCCGACATCGACAAGATCGCGTTCACCGGCTCCACCGAAGTCGGGCGCATCATCCGCACCGCCACCGCGGGCAGCGGCAAGAAGCTGTCGCTCGAGCTCGGTGGCAAGTCGCCCTTCATCGTCTTTTCCGATGCCGACCTCGACAGTGTGGTCGAAGGGGTGGTGGACGCGATCTGGTTCAACCAGGGCCAGGTGTGCTGTGCCGGATCGCGGATCCTGGTGCACGAAGGCGTATCGCAACGGCTGATTGACAAGCTCAAGGAGCGAATGGAGACACTTCGAGTGGGCGACCCGCTCGACAAGGCGGTCGATATGGGCGCCATCATCGCTCCGGTTCAGCTGGAGAAGATCAGGGATCTGGTTCGGCGGGGAGAGGACGAGGGCGCGAAGCTCTGGCAGCCCTCATGGAGCTGTCCCCGAGATGGCTGGTTCTTTCCGCCGACACTCTTCACCGAGGTGTCGCCCGCGGCAACCGTTGCCCAGGTGGAGATCTTCGGCCCTGTCGTGGTGCTGATGACCTTCAGGACCCCGGCCGAAGCGGTGGAGCTGGCCAACAATACCCGCTACGGGCTCGCCGCCAGCGTGTGGACGGAGAACATCAACCTGGCGCTCGACGTCGCGCCCCAGCTCAAAGCGGGCACCGTCTGGATCAACTGCACCAACGTTTTCGACGCATCCAGCGGCTTCGGAGGATATCGCGAGAGCGGATTCGGGCGGGAAGGGGGGCGAGAAGGGTTGAGGGAGTATGTGAAGTGGGCGGAAAATCGGAGAGGCGGAGGGGCGGACGTCCGGGGCGAACAGGCGGACAGGCGCTCAGGCGGTCCGAGAGCCGTTGGCCGCCGCTCCGCAAAAACTCGCAAGGCTGTTAAAGCCGACGAGCAGACGGTCCGCCCCTCCGCTGGTCCGCCTATCCGAGTACCGCCTATCGACCGAACCGCAAAACTCTACATCGGCGGCAAGCAGACGCGGCCCGACTCGGGATATAGCCTGCCGGTGCTCGACTCCGCCGGTGAGAGGGCAGGCGAGGTGGGCCAGGGGAACCGCAAGGACATCCGCAACGCAGTCGAGGCGGCCCACAAGGCGTCCGAGTGGGCCAAGACCACCGCGCACGGCAGAGCCCAGGTGCTTTACTACCTGGCGGAGAATCTGGCTGCTCGCTCGGAGGAATTCGCGGACCGGCTGCATGCACTGCTGGGGAACGAGTCCAGCGGGGAACGTGAGGTGGAGCTCACGATCGAGCGCATCTATAGCTACGCCGCCTGGGCCGACAAATACGATGGCGCGGTGCATCACACGCCGTATCGCAACGTGACCCTGGCGATGCCGGAGCCCATCGGTGTGCTCGGCGTGGTCTGTCCCGAGGAGTGGCCGCTGCTCGGCTTCGTCTCGACGGTGCTGCCCGGCGTCGCCATGGGCAATACCGCAGTGGCGATCCCGTCGAGCAAGGCGCCGCTGGTGATTACCGATCTGTATCAGGTGCTCGATACGTCCGATGTGCCTGGCGGAGTGATCAATATCGTGACCGGTGTACCAGACGAGCTGGCTCGCGTGCTGGCCGCCCACGACGATGTGGACGGGATATGGTACTTCGGAAGCCGGGAGCTGTCGGCAGAGGTGGAGCGTCTCTCCGCCGGAAACATGAAACGCACCTGGGTAGATCTGGGTGAGCCGCGGGAGTGGGAAGACCCCGTTCAGGGTGCGGGCGAGGAGTTCCTCGAGCAGGCTACGCAGATAAAGAACATCTGGATTCCGTATGGAGAGTGAAAAGTGAAAAGTTCACTCTTTATCCTTCACTTCTTTTTCTTCCACCATCTCCAGCAGCAGTCCTTCGCGTATGCCATACCGATTGATTCTGACGCTGCTCGCCTCCACTCGACCGAGCAACTCCGCTACCACTGCCAGCCCTGCGACGATGATGTCGGCCCGCTCCGGGCGCAGCCCGGGCACCCGCCGCCGCTGATCCAGCTCCATTCCGGCCAGCTCTGCCAGGAGCGCTTCGATCTCCTCTGACGTGATCTCTACACCCTGGATGTCGGTGCCTGCCGGTTTTCCGCGCCGCGCCAGGGCCATGCCCGCCAGATTGGCGAAGGTCCCGCCAGAGCCAACCACCCGAGCATTCGTCCAGGCCCCACGAGCCAGGGCTCGGCTCAGCTGTTGTTCGATCTCCTCCCGCAGCGAAGGCAACGGGAGGCGGCGTTCTGTAAGCCGTACCGCGCCCAGAGGGAGCGAGGTGATCAGCTCGAGCCGCCGCTCAACCGCGCCGATCAGCTCCAGGCTGCCGCCGCCGGTATCCGCCACCAGCATCCGTTCTGCATCCGGGAAGCGGTACGCCGCCGAGCGGAAGGCCAGCTCTGCCTCGACTCGAGGTGAGATGATACGGAGCGGAATGCCGAGATGCCGGACCTGTTGAGCGAATTCCTCTCCGTTCCGCGCGTCCCGTACCGCAGCCGTCGCAACCGCACTGATCCTCCGCACTCCCCGGTCGCGGCAGAGATCCCGCATCCGCTCGAGACTCTCGAGCGCACGGTTCGCCGCCTCGCGTGCCAGATGGCCGGTCTCGACGAGCCCCGCCGCGAGCCGCGGCTGGTCTTCGGCTTCGTCGATGATGGTGAGACCGCTGGCGGGATCGTATGCAGCGATGAGAAGAAGGATGGTGTTGGAGCCTACATCGATGGCTGCGACAGGATGAGAAGCCAGCTCACCTCCT
>DATADG010000368.1:0-2665 GCA_036258655.1 Gemmatimonadales bacterium
GGGGAGTGTTGCCAACGGTCTCGGTGACGTCGGGATAGATCTTGCCGTGGGGCATGGTGCCTCGCGCTGGTGCCGGAGAGGATCGGACTGAGATGCTCGCAAGAATAACAGGAGAGATTGGCTATCGGCTACCGGCCAGCCCAGCGCAGGATCGCGCGAGCCCTTCCAGCTCGCTTGCACCCCATTCGCCCTGGTCAGTGAGATGGCCGAGGAGCTCTCGGGGGAGTCCCTCGACACCTACTCGCGCCCCACTGATAGCTCCGGCGATAGCTGCCATGGTGTCCGTATCCCCACCAACGGCGATTGCCGTGCAGATAGTCTCGTGATAATCGTCCGGCGAGCGAAGGAAGGCGTAGAGGCTCCACAGTACACTAGGAATAACGAACGCAGAAATCCCCTGCCAGCGAGGATGTGCCGGATCGAGCCCGGCCTCATGAACGTGACGAGCCGCGGCCTCGGGTGGCAGCGTGACCCAGCCGCGGAGTCCCCGAATAGCCTCAGCGAACCGTGGAGCATCGAGTTCTACCGCTCGCGCAATCTCCTGAAGGAACTGGTCTCCTTGGATTTGCTGGCGTCGCGCCGCGATCGAGACGGCGCGGGCCACTGCAACGGCACCTGCGGCGCAGCGTGGATCGAGGTGGGTAATCCGACTCTGCTCCCGAGCTGCCCGTTCAATGGAGTCGGACCGGGAAAAGAGGAGACCGAGTGGGCCGGCCCGCATGGCGCTCCCGTTACCCGCGTACGGAGCCGGCGTGCCCGACTCCGACCAGGGCACTCCCATCAGCAGTCGGAGGGCTGCGGCGCGGGTTCCCTGCCCTGCGCCGACATCGCGCCGATCACGGAACAGCTCCGCCAGGCGTTGGGCGAAGGCGCGCGGCTCCCAGCCACCACATTCGTAAACGCTCCGCAACAGCTCTCGCGCGAGCTGAGTGTCATCGCTGTACTGTCCGAATGGATACTGCGGGTGCGACCGCTCCGTCGCTCGGCCGGTGCGGATCCACTCGTTCACATAGGCCAGCGCGATATCGGGAGGTTGAGCCTCAACCACGAAGCCGAGTGCATCGCCCAGTGCTTGCCCCAGGAGGGCTCCGGCCAGCTGATCGGCGGTGGCCGCCATAGGGAACGCCGTGGAAGGTGCGCTACTTTCTTTTTCTTTGACTCGTCACACCGGTACCACGTCCCGACCGCAGTGCTTGCACACCTTGGCGCGAGCCAGGATGCGCTCGGCGCAGTGGGGGCAGTCGCGCTCGACCCGGGCACCTTCGGTTTCTATGGCGGGCGCGCCGCCAGAGTGAGCACCCCTGCGCTCCTCGAAGGCAACCACCTGGTTCTGGATCTGCCGGCGAAGCTCGAGCGGATGCGAGATGCGAGGAAACAAATCCTCGGTTCCCCCGCTGCCGGTGATGGTGACCGTTCCGAAGCCGAGCATCCGGCCTACAAGACCTTGATCGACGGAAACTCCCTCGACCTTGCTGAGCAGGGTCTCGTCGGACTCGCGCTCGATGAATCCGGTCTTGCTCAGAACCCGCTTGTTGGTGACCGCGAACTCCGTGCTCGTGTACTTGATCAGCGGCGGCAGGGCCAGCAGCAGTCCGACACCTGCGAGGATCGCGCCGACATACCAGAACTCGGGTTCGTACATCCAGAGCACGATTCCGAGGGCGACACCGAGCAGGATGACAATGATCGGGATGAGAAAGATGGTCCAGTGAAGCCGGGCTCGGTACAGGATCTGCTCGCCATCAAGGAGATGGTCGTCGAGGTAGCTCATGGAGGACAAGATAGCAGGTGCGAACCTGCCACGAGTAGCGACCTACACCGCCTCGGCCGGTCGGCGTAGCGAGGAGCGTATCCACGTCCACAGTGCAACCAGAGGCCGCCGCGCTAAGGTATATACGACGTAGGTGATACCCAGTCCCAGGAACGCGAGCACGAGCATCTGCAGTGCCGTGGCGGCCATCGCCAGCCAGTCGCCCTGATTTTGTGCCGAGGAGAAAACGGCCGCTTGTTGTTGCAGCGAGCTCCACAGCCTGCCCAGGACCATCGGGAGCCGAGTGATCATGAGATAGAGCAGCAGAGCGAGCACCGGAATCGTCAGGGCGCTATAGATCACGAATGCCACCTTGACCCATCGCTTGAGCGGCGGCAGGCGCGGTCCGGCACCTCCTTGGCTGCCGCGCATGCTGCGGAGAAAAGGACCCATTTGGGACAGTGGGTCGGGAATGCCGGTGAGGTCGGCGAAGGCCCAGTACCCGTCGAGCCGTACGAAGGGGAGGAGCTGATAAATGATGTCGATGTTGATTAGCACCACGACCAAAAAGAGGAACTCCTGTCCGGTCAAGGCGTAGAGTCCGATGAGTCCCAGGGCAAAGATGAGATAGAAATAGAAGCCGCCCAGATCGGTGCGCACCCGGGCCCACCGGCCCAGCCGGTAGCTGTCGGTCACATCGGTGAAGAAGGCGGGATAGATCAAGTAGAGTCCCGCCCCCATCCCCCGCACCTTGCCGCCGCCGTACCTCAAAGCCGAGGCGTGGCCGAACTCGTGAAAGATGCCGGCCAGTATCATTACGCCGACGGTTGCGACCAGAAGACCTGGCCTGGCAAAGACATCGAGGAGGCCTGCGGTGACCTGATTCCGCAGATAGAGCCACTCGTGCCCTACGAT
>DATADG010000369.1:0-8851 GCA_036258655.1 Gemmatimonadales bacterium
CGGAGGGAACTCGCCGCCGGCTTCAGGGCACGGCGCCCCCGGGTTCGGGTCGCTGCAAGCAGCCGCCAGCACCAGCATCCACAGGGTTACTCCAGGGCCGAAGCGATCCGCCATGTGCTCTCCAGATGATCAGACGTTCACAGAATCGAAAGCGCATCAGCTGACGGGCTTGTCAGGCGCCGCCGGCGACCGATGCTGGTGGCCACGCTCCCAGACGACTGAGCAAGTCCCGCAAGGCTTCCATCTGATCGGGCTTGAAGTCCACCCGAATCCCGCCTACCCACAGCCTCATCTCTTCGCTAGCCAGAGCCTCGGCAAGCTCGCAAGTCGGCAGAGGAAAGCGCATGAACAGGCTCGACGTCATCGGTCCTGGGTCGCTGTAGGCGCTCACGCTGGTCACTTCCAAGCGCTCACCCACAGCGAACTCCAGGACGAGGCGGCTATCCAGCGGCACCTGCGGGTTTTGGGTCCGGAATATCAGCAGGATCTCACCTGGTGGTTGGGACGCGGGTGTCTGCCCGACGTACGAGATCGTCCAGGTCAACCTGGGGCGTTGGCGCCAGAGAAAGTACTCGCCCTTGTGCGTTACTACCGCAAGATGCGTCGAGTCCGCTACGCTGTCATAGGCTGCAATCAGTTTCTGGTTATGCCGGAAGCGCGGGCGGGTTTCAAGATCGGAATTGGATACTCCGACTACTCCCGGCGCAGTCTGGGCGGAAAGTGCCGCAGGAGCGACGGCTAAGGCGAGGCATGCGAGCAGACTGAGAGGCCAGCGCATCGACATTGCGACACCTGCATGTGTAGAGACCGGTCTGTGGGGGTAAGGCTGGTCGGGACCTGCGGGCCTACTGCAAAGCTCGTGCGCCTGAGGTCAGCGCAACGCCATGGCTAGCTCTGCCACCTCACACGATCGTTCCGGGTCATCGGCTCAATCGGGCTCGCGTTGCTCCTCATTGCCGTGCTGGTAGTGGTCTGGCCCAGGCTGCTCGAAATTCCTGCCGCGGTGCTGCTCGTCTGGCTGGGCGGAGCCCTGCTGCTGCGGGCCATGCGCCGGCGCCGGCGCTGATGCTCTTCCCGGTTCAACCATAGAACCGTTGGAGAAAACCCAGCAGGCGGTTACGCCTCAGCCAATAACTCCCCTGTCAGGCGAACGAGCTCACTGAGCTCGAAGGGCTTGAATAGCGTGGGTACGTTGCTGGGGAGGACGGTGTAGGAGGCGGTGCGCTCGCCGTGACTACCAGAGACGTTGATGATCGGCAGGCTCGGATCCACCTCGCGCAGCTGCTTCACCAGGTCGGGGCCACTCAAACCGGGAAGCCTGCTATCGGTGATGACCAGATCAAAAGGGATGGGAGCTGCGCGAGCGAGGTCCAAGCCCGAGCGTCCGTCCGATGCCTCTTGAACCAGGTAGCCGGCCTCAATCAGGGCACGCACCATAAGCCGCCGGAGCATTGCTTCATCGTCGACAACCAGAATACGCGCAGGCATCTCGCGAGCCTGAATTGTGGCGTTACCTCCTCCCGGTGGACGGGTGTGCAGCGTTCCTCGGCTGAACCTCCGCTTTATCCAACAGCAGCGACATTGGTTAGCGCGGTCTGACTCACCGCTTTCCCCTTGTGCGTAGGCACCGGCGAACCTCCTCAACCAGGCGTTCGGCCGCAAACGGCTTGGGCAGCACTCCGCAGGGCGCGACTACCCCCATCTGCGCCAGCTCCCCCTGGGCATACGCCGACATAAGGATCACCGGCACCGCCGGGTGCGTTTCCGCGAGCGTTTTCATCAGCTCGACCCCGTTGAGCCGTGGCATGACGATATCCGAGATGACAAGCTCCACCGGGACCCCGCCACCGTTGAGGAGCTCGAGCGCCTCGTCACCGTCCGCAGCCTCGGACACGGTATGGCCATCGTGTTGCAGAATCCTGGCGACGTAGCGCCTTACCGCCCGCTCGTCGTCGACGATGAGGACATGGCATCCGTCCTCCTCGACGCACGGTGGGAGGCTGGGAGAGGAGCCCGAAGTGGGACCTGGCACGGTGTGCGTCATGGGTGAAGCCCGGTGATCGAGCCGGCAGAGACCTGCGCGACTCGACTAGACGTTACAGGGGATGCCGAAGATAACCCAGTTGCTGAGAAGAAGGCAGGCTTGACGCTGGCGCAGACGATTTCAGTCCGGCGCCTACGCAGGATGCTGAGACAGTAGGCAAAGCAAGGATCTCAGTCTATGGTTCTGCTTCACAACGCGTCAGTCGACACCAACCTGACACGAGGAGCCGCATGACCTTTCGGGATCATAAAGCCGCTCGAGCGGGCGGATACGTGCTGGCGTTTGCGGGTCTGCTGGTGGCCGTGGGCCTGCTCTTTCACCCAGTCCCCTCCGGCGGCTTCGAGGAGCGTCCCTCCATCCTCGCGAACACGCCGTGGTGGGGGCCCATTCACATCGCCATTGCGGCCGGCTTCGTGCTCTCGTTGCTGGGCAGCCTCCTGCTTCTCGTGGCCGGCGGACGCCTTACCGGCTCCTGGCTCGCTGCGCTTGCCTGGGGAGCCATGGCAGTCGGAATGATCTTCTTCACCGGCGTGGCCCTCATCAATGGCTGGGTGATGCACTACCTGACCGCCCGTGGCGCCCCGACCACCGATCCGCTGTTGTACGATGCGTTCAATCAGCTTCTCATCGGGTACGGATGGTTGGGAAATCCGCTGTTTCTCGCTGGACTGACGGTGGTCGCGTTTCTGGAGGTGCGGGAGCGGACGCTGGGAATGTCTCGCGGCTTGGCGTGGTTCGGCCTGCTCGTGGTAGTTCTGTCCTGGGGTCGGGGGATCGGTTCCGCGACTGGACTCTACTTTCTGGAACCGCTGATCTTCGCCAACGTGCCTGCCTTTCTGTGGCTGGGGTATTACGGTCTCACGGTCGCCCGCCTGTCTCGCACCGAGGTGGGTTACCAGGCGATTCCATGATCCTCGCCATGGTTGCTTGAAGCCCCCCACATCGTCCCGTGCGCAGGGTCGAAGAGAATTGCATTGATGGGTCCCGAGGTGCGCTCTTCCAGCTCCAGTGTGTACCCCATTCGCTCGAGTGAGGCGCGAATGCTGTCCGGGGTCGCCGACGCGACCAGGATCCTTCCGGGTCTCGATTCGTGAGCCCCGAAAGACGATCGCATTTGATAGCTGTTGATGTTGGGAGCCTCCGCCGCCTGCTGTGGCGTCATGCCGAACTCGACGATGTTGAGGAAGAACTGCAACAGATTCTGGTCCTGGCTGTCACCGCCTTGCACGGCAAAAGCGAGATACGGGTTACCGTCCTTGAGCGCCAGCGTCGGTGTGAGCGTGACTCGCGGCCGCTTGCCGGGTTCGATGACATTGTACGGCCCGTCTTCCTGCCGGGTAACGAAGCTCTGAGCTCGCTGGCTCAGCCCGATCCCGGTCCTTCCGGCGATCACGGCCGGGATCCAGCCGCCGCTCGGTGTGATGGAGACGACCCACCCGGTCTCATCAGCCGCCTCGATGGACGTAGTACCGGCATCGAACTGAGCCCTGAATGCTGAATCCGTGTTCAGCCGCGACGTGCGCGAAGCGGGGAGCAATCGATCCTGGCCGCCGCTCTTCTCCAGAGTGTCGGGAGCAGGCTCCACGCTCCACCGCTTCAGCACCGCGGTAAACGGATTGGTGCCGTCCTGGTACGGATACGGATCGCCCGGCTTCACTGTGGAGTCGTTCCGCTCCCAGTTGATCAGGCCGAACCGCGCCTTCGCGTACGCTTTCGATAGTAGACCCCGCACCGGCTCGGCAGGCGGGTAATACGGGTCGCCATAGTAAAAATCGCGGTCGGCGTAGGCCAGATTCATCGCCTGGTACAGCGCATGGATGTAACGTACCGAGTTGTATCCCATGCTCCTGAGATCGGCGTTCTCGAGAATGTTCAGCGCCTGCAGCATCACCGGCCCCTGCTGCCAGATCGGAAGCTTGTACACCGTGATGCCCTTGTAGGTCGTGCTCAGTGGTTCCTCGATTCGAACCTTCCACTCGGCGAGGTCCGGCAGGCTGATCAGACCTCCTTCTTCCTGTACGCCCCGCACCAGCTCGCGTGCAATATCTCCCCTGTAGAAGCGATCGTAGGCGGCGTAAATCGCCTGCTTGCGAGTCCGTCCGGCATTAAGCGCCTGGCGTTCTGCAGCAACCAGCTTGCGGAGCGTAGCGGCGAGGTCCTTCTGGACGAAGATCTCTCCAGCAGTCGGGGCCTCACGATCCTTGCCGAGGTGTGGCAGATAGACTGATTTCGAGTATCTCCACTGCTTGATCTGCTCCTTCTCTCGCTCAATACGGTCCGCCGTCTCGGCCTCAATCGGGTAGCCGTCCGCCATCCGGATTGCGGGTGCCAACACCTGCCCCAGTGAGAGTGTGCCGTACTCGGCCAGCATGGTGAGGAGCCCACCCGGTGTCCCCGGAGTCACTGCCGCGAGCGGCCCGTATTCCGGCGGATAGCGGTACCCCCGCGACCGATAGAACTCGGTCGTCGCCCCTGAAGGCGCCACGCCGAGGGCGTTGATTCCGATCACCTTCTTGAGCCTGGGGTGGTAAATCAGCGCCTGGGTCTCACCACCCCAGGAGAGAACGTCCCACATCGTGCTCACCGCCGCGAGCATCGCGCACGAAGCGTCCACCGCATTTCCTCCCTGCGCGAAAATCAGCGCTCCGGCGGTGGCCCCCAGAGGTTTGCCTGTTACGGCAAGCCAGTGCTTGGCATGAAGGGGTGGCTTTTGGGTACGTTGGGCCGCGAGCGGCTCGCCGCTCGAGTAGAACGCAGCGAGAAGGAACCAGAAGCATCGTCGCGCGGTCATCACTAAACCTTTGGTCGGATCCGAGATGAAGTAAGCAGCGGCATATAATCCGCTCGACTCAAAGTACCGAGCTTGTCTCAGTGCGGCAGCACGTAAAACTCGAACAGCTCATCGAGTGCCTGCCCGGGGTCGCCCACACCCTCGTGCACGGGAGAGCTCTGCAGCACGTCGGATCTGGGCGCGGTGAGCCAGTGGAACCGCTCCGATGGTGCGGCCAGCGCGAGCGGGCCCGCCGCGGCGTCACCGGCGCAGATGGCGCGCGACGCCTCGAGGTACCGCACCAGCAGCTCGATATCGCTTCCCGGTGCCCGCCGCATGAGCTCCGCCGACTCCGTCACGATCCGCATGTTCAGGAAGTCGACCGTGGGGGCGTGCACGATCACGCCCACGTTGCTGAATGTGCCGAGGTAGACATGTGGCACTACCCGCAGCACGGCGAAGGCGTACACGGTCGGCTCCGCCGTCATCGCCGCGCCCGGCGCCGCTCGATTGGTTCCCCCAGCCGCCGCTCGCGCGCCTGGATCGCTTCAGTTACGAAGAACCGGGGCTCCGCCAGCCGAACGCTCAGGTACTCGTGATACCGCTTCCGTGCTGCTTCCGCATCGGGGAACTCATCTGCGATCAGCGGATCGCGGAGCAGCGCATCGGGCACGGCGGAGAGGACGTCCTTGAGCATTTTATCCGAAAGCAGCTCAGCCAGGCGCCGGTCCGATCCCTCGACGTCATCCGCCTGCGCCAGGAGCACATGGTCTTCGATCAGCGGAAAGGGTGTGCGGGTACGCTCGACGTCGGCGGTGCTCCACGAGTGGTGCGCATAGATGGCGGCTCCGTGGTCGATCAGCCACGGCGTCCGCTGCCAGATCATGATGTTGGGATTCCGATAGGTGCGGTCCGGGTTGGTGGTGTACGCATCGAACCACACCAGGTCGGAGGCAAAGCCAGGCGTGATGCAGTCGCGCGCCGCGAACGGATCGAAGTTGAAGGCCCCATCGAGGTAACGGGCGCCGGCATTGATCCCGTGACTGCCGCGAAGAATTTCCTGGATTTCGGGATCCGGCTCGGCCCGCCCGAATGCCGCGGCGACATCGATCAGCGCCGGCTCGGGCACCGGCAGGCCCAGTTTTCCTGCCAGAAGTCCAACGATCAGCTCCGCGATAAGCGCCTTCGGTCCCTGGCCCGCGCCGCGAAACTTGACCACGAACAGTCCGGCATCGGTGTCCACAATGGCTGGCAGCGAGCCTCCCTCCCGGAGTGGCTGCACATACCGTCTCGCGCTGTAGACTGGGAGCCGCATACGCCAACCTACGAGCACCTCGGCCTTGACGCAAAGCAGCAACCCTGGATACAGCAAGTGCGTACAAGCTCTGCGGCTGGTCACCTCCCATTATGGCCCTTCGTTGCCGAGGCCCGCATCCGAGCTTCGCTCGGAAAAAACGGGCACAGTGTTTCTTACCATCGGAGGAAGACCACATGACCAGCAGTTTATCCATCATAGAGCAGCCATCCATGCCGGATTCAACCATGGATACGGTCCTGGCCCTGTATGGGACGCACGCGGAAGCCGAAGCCGCGGTCAAAGCTCTGCAGCGGGAATCGTTCGACATGCGAAAGCTTTCCATTATAGGCAAGGACTACCACACCGAGCAGGACATCATCGGCTTCTATAACACAGGGGACCGGGTCCGATTCTGGGGCAAACTGGGCGCCTTCTGGGGTGGACTCACCGGGATCCTCTTTGGCTCCGCATTCCTTTTCATTCCGGTGGTTGGGCACGTCGTCGTACTCGGACCGCTGGTGGCCTGGATTGCCAACGGGGTGGCCGGCGCCGCGTTCGGTGGCAGTCTGGGTGCCTTAGGAGCCGCGCTCTACAGCATTGGCATTCCTCGGGACTCCATTCTTCAGTATGAGACCGCGCTCAAGGCCGACAAATTTCTGCTGGTGGCGCACGGCAGCCAGTCGGAAGTGGAACGGGCCCGAGAGATTCTCGCCAGCACGACTCCCGAGCGGCTCGATGTCCATCGGGCGGCGGGTTCCGACCGGAACGCGGCGTAGCATCCTGGACTCTGCGCGAAGGCCATCCTGCAGGTGCCATGTAAAGAGGCCCATCCCGCCGGAGATGGGCCTCTCGTTTTTCTTCTGATCCGCGACGGATCAGCCGGCCGATGCGGTCGACATCTCGGGATCGGAGCCGATCGTCCAGTACACAGTCTGCCCCGGGGAGACGACCAGCACCGGCGTAAAAACCGGGGGCGACGCGCCGATCGGATCCGCCTCCAGCCGGAGCCGGCCGTCCATGGGAGCCAATCCCTCGGAGATACTGAGCGTGGTGCGAGTGAGCCCGCCTGCCTGACCCAGCAGGAAGCGCTGCCCCGCATTGACCAGATAGATGTTCATGTCGTTGAAGTTCTGGTTGTCGATCTGCACCGGCAGTCCAGCGGAGCTGGACTCGGGCGCGGGAGTTGTGTCCGCCTGGTTGGTTCCACATCCCGCGCCGGCGAGCAGGAGACCAATAAGCAAATAGCGCGCGTGCCGCATGACTGTACCTCCTTGATGAGAGTTAACTGGTGACGAGGGTCGCGGTCTTGGCTGCGGGGTCCACCCGGAAACGGATCCACATCCCGGAGAGTCCGTGGCCCGGCACGCCGCAGAAGATCCGATAGCTTCCGCTGGCCGGCGCCGTGAACCGGATGACGTCCGTTCCAAACTCGGGCATGCCCTGGGTCAGGTCGTCGGTGTACGCGCCGGAGATTGCCGGATCTCCGCCCATGTTCGGCATCGGGTCCTGATCCGCGATAATCTCCGCGCTGTGGGGAGTGGCATCGTGGTTCACAAAATTCATGATCACCGAGCTACCGGGCGGAACCACCAGGGTCGCCTTTCCGCTGCTGTAGCCGTCGAAGTTGAACGGACCTGCACCGCCCGGCGCACCGGCCTCCAGCTCGAACGTCACAGTGTTGGTAGCGGCATCATACGACACCCACTTGTTTGCGCTGTCCGATTGAACGGCCGGTGCGAGCGAGCGCGCTGTCTCAGTCGGGGTACCACGCTGCGGCTGCAAGGGCAGCATCGGGACTAGAAAGAGTCCCGCCATCTCTACCATCGATCTCATTAGACCACCGCCTCCTTCCTGAATGGGTTGAAGCTCCTCACCAGCAGACCCACAGAGTTCGCCACGGCTACGAGCAGACAAGCCGCGAGCATCCCGATGCACAGCACCACGATCAGGGCCATGCACATCAGATCCATGAGCCACTTGCGTGGGTCAAGTGCTCTCATGGGCCAAGAATGGAGTGGGGACGTGACTCGGGCTTGATGCGGGCTGCTCCCCCGAATGGGTGGGGCGCTTCTCGGCCGTCACCTGAATGGGGAAGCAGCCGGGTTCAATCCTGGGGGCTGACGGCCGTGCATTCTTCGCTGACCATCAGTACCACATCAGTCTGCGGCAAGGAGGTCCGAATGGTGGGAACCAGAACGACGCAGCCGGTCGAGATTCCGAGTCCGCTGCTCCTGGCCATCAAGGAATGGCAGCGGCAGCTGCTCTTGAAGGTGAAGTAGGAGTGACGGTGTCAGGGGTGTATAGCCAGCCCTGGCGGCGCCAGATGGTGCACTGGGGGCCCCGGCTAATGACCGCCGTGGTCCTGGGTCTGGCGATCTGGGCGGTGGATCACGAGCTCCGCACCTATCGCCTCAGCGACATCATGACCAGCCTGGCCGCGCTGCCGGCGAGCCGAGTGATCGCGGCGATCGCGCTCACGGTGCTGGGGCACCTGGTGCATGTCGGGTATGACGTTGTGGCGCTGCGCTACGCCGGCCACCAGCTCCCGTTGGGAAAGGTGACTTTCGGTTCGCTCGTCATCTATTCGGTGAGCGCGGTGACCGGATTCACCGGCGTAATCGGCGCCACGCTGCGATACCGGTTCTGGTCGGCGTGGGGCCTGCCGGCTCGCGAAATCTTCAAGGGGGACAGCTTCGCCGCGTTGACAGCGGGCATCGGCGCGGCTGCCGCTGCGGGACTT